>JBOFGC010000274.1:0-4776 GCA_051648945.1 Bacilli bacterium | reverse complement strand
CCACACTTTGATCGCTAAACCATGGTGTTTGAACGAAATCTAGCAGCGTATGCACGTTTTCAATGACATCATTCGTCGCTGAAAATAAATAGGCCGTTCGCGTAAACGACGTGAATGCGTTTGCGCTTGCTCCTTGTTTCGAAAACGTTTGAAACACATCGCCATCTTCTTTTTCAAACATTTTGTGCTCTAAAAAGTGAGCGATTCCATCGGGTACTTCTTTCACTTCCGTTTCTCCAAACGGAATAAAACGATCATCAATACTACCGTACTTCGTCGTAAACACTGCATATGTTTTTTGAAAGCCTTTTTTAGGCAACAAACAGACGGTTAGACCATTGTCCAACGTTTTCGTATACAGCGTTTCCCCAATCGAATCAAAAGAAATTTGTTTCATTTTATTCTTCCTCCTTTCGATTACTTAAAAAGTAGACGGTATCTAATTGAATACAACGCGCTACTTCAACAATGTCTTCATGTTTCACGTTCTCAATATGTTCCATCCACTCTTCAACTGAATAATCGACAGTGCTTATTGCGTTGTGATACATCATCTCAATTGTTCCACGAATTGAATCCAATGTTTCTAATACTTGATTTTTCATAACCGTTTTCGTTTGTTGGATGTCGCTTTCATCAAACTGACCGTTTCGCATTGCTTGCAACTGTTCACCGATTATAGATGTCGTTTTGTCATAATTATCCGCACTGATTCCGCTCATAACGAACATGAGCCCAGAATGGCTATCATAACGAGAACCTACGTAATAACACAGACTATTTTTCTCACGTACTTCTATGAATAGCTTTGAATGCGAAAAACCACCAAAAATACCATTAAACACGAGTAAGGCAAAATAATTAGGTGACGCGTACGTAATTGGCATGCGATAACCCATATTTAATTTCCCTTGAGTAATCGGTTGACTTTCAAACACTTGCTCTACTTTCTCTGGCACTTTTATGACATCAGGAACAGTGCGTTCTGTGATTCGACCATTTTTTTCAAAAGGTAAATAGCGCTCAAGTAGTGGTTCAATGTCAACTGTGTCAATATTTCCTACGCAATAAACGTCCACACAATCTGTTTTCATCATCTGTTCATACGCTTCATATAATGATTCAGGTGTAATGCTGTCCACGTCTTCAATCTGTCCATATGGATGGATACCAATTGTTTCATTTTTACACATTTCATTCATGAGACGGACTGAAGCGTAGCGCATTTTATCATCATAAATAGAAGTAATTCGATCTTTTAAATTCTCTTTTTCGCGTGTAACAATTGTTTTCGAAAACGCACCATTCTCAAGCAAAGGCTGAAACAATAATTCGTGAAGTGTAGATAACGCTTGTTCGTTCACATTTTCAGCAGAAGGTAAATACATTTGGTTCGCAACTTCCAAATAAATGGAAATGACTTGCTCAGTTCCTCGGCGCTCAACATCAACATAAAATGTTCCACCATACAAATCTTCTAAATGTGCACGAAATTGTGTAGAAGTTGGCCATTTTTTCGTTCCACTTTGCAAAACGTACGGAACGAGTCCGCGATTTGTTGCCTCTTCTCTTTGTAACGTACTGCGTAATTTAATAACAAAAGCAACCGTTTTAAATTTCGTCGTTTTTAAATAATGGACGTTCATCCCATTTAGTGCACGTTGTGTAATTTCATATCCAATCGCCATTTTTTCAGCTCCTCTTAAAAAAACATAAAATACGTTCATAGTGTTTGTCAAAAGTATGAGAAATATATGTACATAGTATACTGAATATCGAAAAAAAATTCATTGAATTACGATATTATGTCGTTATACTTATAATATCAGCAAATATCTATTCATTGAGAAGGGACATAATCCATATGAAAGAAATAATTAGCAAAAAACTAGAAGCACAACAAACGATTTTCAAAAACAGAGGACGCCTACTTATTAACTGCCCTGACCAACCTGGAATCGTTGCGCATGTATCCAATTTTCTCTATAAAAATGATGCAAACATCATTGAATCGAGTCAGTATTCTACGGACCCAGAAGATGGCCGTTTCTTTATTCGCTTAGCGTTCGAACTTGATCAATTTGAAGAAAAGTTTGACAAACTAAAGAAGGAATTTTCTACCATTGCACAAAATTTTCAGATGAACTACCAATTTCATCATGCGCATGACATAACAAAAACTGCGATTTTTGTTTCAAAAGATTTAAATTGTTTACAAGAATTGTTGTGGGCGTGGCAAAACGGTGATTTGTATACTGATATCGCTATGATTGTAAGCAATCACCCTGACGCAGCTCCATATGCTGCTCAATACGGCATCCCGTTTCATCATATCCCATCAACAAAAGCAAATCGCGAAGAAGCTGAGCAGCAACAAATTCAACTTCTACAAGAAAATGAAATTGATCTCATCGTTCTCGCGCGCTATATGCAAATTTTAACGCCGCATTTTGTTGAAACGTTCCCAAATCAAATCATTAACATTCATCACTCATTTTTACCAGCCTTTATTGGTGCAAATCCGTATGAACGTGCCTACACTCGCGGCGTAAAACTCATCGGTGCTACAAGCCATTATGTCACTAACGATTTAGATGAAGGACCAATTATTGAGCAAGATGTTTTTCGTGTTGACCATCGCGATGATAGTGAAGCATTAAAAAAAATCGGGAGCAAAGTAGAACGTACAGTTTTACTTCGCGCTGTTCGCTGGCATCTAGAAGACCGCGTACTCGTTCAACGCAATAAAACGATTGTCTTCGCTTAATTTTTTGCATACTAAAAAAGTACTTTCATATTAAATATGAAAGTACTTTTTTCATTTCGAACTCAGTCAACATCTTCCTCGTAGTCTTCAAGAATGATTTCATCAAAATCCTCTTCGTCTACTTCTTCAGATGTGATTGTAATCGACTTCGTGTTGTAACATACGCGCGCGCCACGACCATAAGAAAGTCGTGAAATTGTTGCTACATCATCTTCGTCGAACTTTAACACACAAATCGTGTCTAACTCCGCATCTGTAATTAGCATACATTCGCCATCTTCGTCGTAAAATACTTTGCAACCTTCTACGTCTTCATCTTCGAGTTCAACTTCCCACTGCGACTGTTCAATTAAGCTTTGTGCATGTTCCATAGCTACTCACTCCTAAAGATGTCCTTACTGTATGCAGGACAATAAATTAACAGATTTTTCTCTGCCTCTTTCATTATGTGCAGACAACTACTAGAATATGCATTAGTAAAAAAAAACTTTCTTACTTTAAGCATTGAAATGGTTATTTATAGTTTTTTTAGTTTGATAAGTGAAGGGATGTTTAAGAAGTTTTGAGACGTATTGAATTTTTATTGTTTGGTTGGTTCTTGGTTATTGATTTATTTTGGGGTTTATCAATTTCTTAGAATATTCTAGTGATATTTTCTATGAAAATAACTGATTCTCGCGTATGTTTGTGCGGAGCTTGGGGTACTGCGCCAGGCAACTCCGCGTCCTGTGGGGCGGCCGTGTGCCTCCTCGTCGCGATAAAACTGCTCCTGTGGGGTCACACGTTTCCGCCTGATTCCACGGGAGTCTACGTTGCCTGTCTTCGTACCCTTCATCGCAGTGTTGATGGTCGCGTTGAAACCTTTCATCCATGGGTTGTGAAAAAGTCTACGCTCGCGTTCATGGGCATGTTCTTTGAAAGTCATTGTGAGCTCGCGTATGATTATGCGGAGCTTAGGGTACTGCGCCGACTGCGAGGTCACACGTTTCCGCCTGATTCCGTGGGAGTCTCCGTTGCCTGTCTCCTTACTCTTCGAATGGGAGCGGTAAAACTTTTCATCTATGGTTTGTGAAATTTCCCCTATTCTTTTATCGACGCTTTCTTTTCTTTTACCAATCTCTTCTGCTACGTTCCTATTTTTGTTAGTCGTCTTCCGTACTCTTTTTGTTAATCTTTACGTATACGAGCCCAATAAAAACCCTTCTAGCAAACGATATTTTTTATGTGCTAGAAGAGTTTTCTTTTTAAGCTCCTATGAGATTTACTACACTTTCTTCTTCAATTTCGCAATTTGATCCCGATATATTGCCTGTTCCTGTAATAAAAAAGTAAAATGGCGCTCATATTCATTTAGTTGTTGTTGCATTGCTTCTATTTGAAGTTCAAGCCCTTTACACTTTTCTTGCCATATATTTCGTTTCTCAATGTCTGTGATTAACACGTTCATTTTCAGTTCTTGCTCGTGCTGGTTCGTAACGAACTGGGCAATTTCTTTACTTTTGGCGTGTAAAAGCTGTGCCAATTCATTATTTTTTCGCTCACGTTGCTTCAACTCTTGGAGTAATTTATCATAGCGTTTTGTTTCACTGTTTAACTTATTATGGAATTCTTTTACTTGTCGTTCTTTTTTTTCTATCTTCTTCTCTTGAATTTTTACTTGTTTCATTAGAAGCATATTTTGTTCGGGCGTATTTTCTAGTAATTCACTAATTTCTTGGAGAAATGTTGCTGTGGCTTTTTTAAAAGTAGAAATAATTTCATGTTCATTCTCACCAATCGATACGGATTCTAATGAAATCGGATCATGAAGTACAACATCTTGTTGAACTAATTCTTCTATGAGTAAGAAAAAATGATTGACTTCTTCTGACCATTGCTGGCTTTCGATATGAAAATATTGTTGAACAAATGCTTCATAATATTTCGGACTTCGAAAATAATTAAACGCTTGCACTGCATCTATTTTTTTCTCCGTCACCGCTTGAAGAACATACTGCAAATGTTGCCGA
>JBOFGC010000273.1:0-3521 GCA_051648945.1 Bacilli bacterium | reverse complement strand
TCCTTTTCCGCAATAAATTCGGTCAGCTGTTTCCGGTGCGAACGCCAACACCTCATCATTAATGAGTCGGTCATACAACACAACGTCCGCATTTTTTAATACGCGCACAGCTTTTAACGTCAACAATTCAACGTCACCTGGTCCTGCACCTACAATATACACTTTCCCCTTACCCATATCTGTCTCTCCCATCTCATTTGAAACAAAGCACCCACAGTTCCTATATTTCAGAAACTGTGGGCGCTTGATTTTGTCATTCTCCGTAAATTCGAGGTGCTAGCACATATCCTGTGCCTTTGCCCATACGTTTTTTTTCATATAACGCAACTTCAACAAGAGGTGGAATGCTTACAAAATGCTTTTCTAACTCAATATCAAGTTGTGAAAACGCTGCTTCTTCGCCACTTGCAGCAATGATGACTGAAAATTCGTTTTGTTCTGTTGTGATAATGAAGCGATACAATTCCATTGAAACCTCTCCTTACACTGTTGCTGTTAAAATTTCTGTGTAGCGTTCTTGAATACTCTCTTTACCAATACGGTGAACCCAATCATAAAACGGCTCTTTTTCGACTTTCGTCTCATTGAAATATGTGAATAACGACTCAAGGACATTTTCTAATTGTTCAGTCGGTACTTTTCCTTTTAACTTTTCGTTAAACACGCCTTCTTCAAGCAATGTACCGCCGATGTACAGTTCAAACGCTTCGACCATTTCACGGTTTTCATTACGCAATTTCACACCATGAATCCCAACATCCGCAATTTGGCGTTGACCACACGAGTTCGGGCAACCAACCATATGCATACGAATGGGTACATCGACTTTTAGTTTACTGTCCAAGTACTCTGCTGTTCTACGCATTTTTTCTTTCGTTTCAACAAGTGCTAGATTACAATATTCAATGCCCGTACAAGAAACGCTGTACGCGATGAACGAGCTAGGGTTTGTTGAAATTCGCTCAAATAATGGTTGTGCTAATAACTCTTCTACATGCTCATCCGGAACATTTGCAATGATAATGTTTTGTGAGTTACACGTACGTACTTCACCATTTCCGTATTTTTTTGCGATGCGTGCTAGTTCGAAAACTTCTTTCACATCTAAGCGACCAACGGGTACGTTAAATCCAACCCAGTTCAAGCCCGCTTGTTTTTGTGGATGTACGCCGTAGAAATAACCTGCGTTCCAACCTTTGTTTTCATCGTCGCCTTTTGTTAATAAGTTCGGCATATATTCGCGTAATTTATCAGCGAATTTCTCAACGCCCCACTCTGCAATTAAGAACTTCAAACGTGTACGGTGACGTTTTTCACGGTACCCAAAGTCACGATAAATTGTCGTAATTGCAATCGATGCATCAAGAACTTCTTCTGGTTTCACAAATACGTCCAGCGTACGTGCTAAGTGAGGTGCACTTGAAAGGCCGCCCCCTACTTGTACATGAAAACCAACAACGCGCTCGCCATCAATTTCTTTTGTTGCAGGCACAAAACTTACGCAGTTAATTTGTGAGTTCGACGCGTTATAAATGTTACTAGAAATACTCATTTTGTATTTACGTGGTAAGTTTGAGAAATCGCGATTGTGTTGGAAATATTTATACACATCATCTACAATTTGCGTTGTGTCCATTAACTCGTCTTTATCTAAACCTGCAAGTGGATTTCCTACAATTGTACGTAAAATATCACCACATGCACCCGCACTCGAAAGACCAGCAGCCTGTAAAATTTCAAAAATCTCAGGAATGTCTTGAATGGTTAACCAGTGAAACTGAATTGCTTGACGCGTCGTAATATCGAACACGCCACGACCGAACTTTTCACAAACTGTTGCTAACGCGAGTAGTTGCTCGTTTGTTACGATGCCTGATGGAATGTTTACACGCATCATGAAATAGCCAGCCTCTTTTGGCTTTTGTAAGTATAGACCTGACCACTTAAATAAATCCCACTGCTCTTCCGGAATTGATGCAAAACCTTCTTTTGCATAACGCGGAATGTCTAAGAAAATATCCAAACCATCTTTTTCGATTTTTTTCTGCTCTACGTTGTTAATGTTCGGATTGTCTGCCCATTTTTTTTCATAACCCACAATAGTCACCCCTCAAAAATTATTTTTTCTCTATTAAAAATTTTCTTTCATAAAGATATTCTACTATAGATGCTACACATTGCTCAATATTTAACTCATCTGACTTTACAGTAATCTCTGGTTGAACTGGCGCTTCATACGGACTATCAATGCCTGTGAACTGTTTAATTTCGCCCGCACGCGCTTTCGCATAAAGCCCTTTCACGTCACGTTTTTCACATTCTTCGATCGGGCAATCCACAAACACTTCGATAAATTCACCATCTTTAAGGAGGGCGCGTACACCATCACGGTCTGATTGAAATGGCGAGATGAATGCCGTTAAAACGATTGTCCCTGCATCAACCATCAGTTTCGCAACTTCACCAATACGACGAATGTTTTCCGTACGGTCACTATCAGAAAAACCTAAATCCTTGTTTAAACCATGACGAACGTTGTCACCATCAAGAACATACGTATTATGCCCTTGGTGGTGTAATGCGTTTGCAACAGCGTTTGCGACCGTACTTTTTCCACTTCCGCTTAATCCTGTAAACCAAAGCACAAAACTATGATGTTCATTTTTACCGCGACGGTCATCTACAGTGACTGACGCGTTATGCCAAACGATATTTGTATTCATCCAATCGTCCTCCCTTAGACCGTTTGTTGCTCTCTCATTCCACGAATTAACACTTCAATTACTTCCTTACGACTAAATGTTGACGGTGGAATTTCTCCATTTCTTAACATTGCACGTACTTTTGTTCCTGAAAGTATATCGTGTTCTGATGCATCATGTGGACATGTTTTATGTGAAGCCATCCCTTCACATGCACGGCAATAAAAACTATGTTCAAAGCGCATAATTTCAATTTCAATCTCTTCTGCCGTAAAGTTCTCGAAAATTTTCTGTGCATCATATGTACCGTAATAATCACCAACACCTGCATGGTCACGACCGACGATGAAGTGTGTGCAACCAAAGTTTTTACGAACAATCGCATGAAAAATTGCTTCACGAGGACCCGCATAGCGCATTGCCGCTGGGAATACTGCTAAAAATACACGTTTTGTCGGATAGTATTTTTCTAAAAGAACTTCGTAACTTTCCATACGAATGTGTGCCGCGATATCATCTGATTTCGTTTCACCAACGAGTGGATTTAAAAACAATGCATCTACTGTTTCTAAGGCACATTTTTGAATGTATTCATGTGCACGGTGTACCGGATTACGTGTTTGAAAACCAACGACACTGTTCCAATTTTTCTCTGCAAAAATTTCGCGTGTTTCACGCGGTTCAAAATAATACTTCGCAAATTCTCCGCGGTCTTCTTTTTGAATAAGAACAATTTCCCCTGCAACATATAGATTGCCACGTTTGTAAAGACGTTCGACACCTGGATGTGCTTCTTCACTCGTACCGTACACATTTTCT
>JBOFGC010000272.1:0-5170 GCA_051648945.1 Bacilli bacterium | reverse complement strand
GTAATACTGGGACAACGGGAACAACAGGAATAACGGGAACAACTGGTTCTACAGGAGGAACCGGTCCAACCGGGACAACCGGTTCTACGGGAATTTCCGGCAATACAGGAGTAACAGGAACAACCGGTGTAACAGGAACAGCAGGAACAATAGGTTCAACAGGAATAACAGGAACACCAGGAACAACAGGAACAACAGGAACAACAGGAATAACAGGAACAACAGGAATAACAGGAACAACAGGAATAACAGGAACAACAGGACCAACAGGAACAACAGGAACAACAGGAACAACAGGAACAACTGGACCAACAGGAACAACGGGTATAACAGGATCTACGGGTACTTCTGGCATTACGGGAGCGACAGGAATAACGGGTGTGACGGGAACAACTGGAAACAATTTAACTAGTTTCATAGGATTAGTCGTTAATGATACGACGGTAGTCAATGATAATGTTTCGATTACTTGGACACAATTTAACAATGCAGGTACTGCATTTTCGTTCACTGCACCGGGAACAACAGTTACAATTAACGAAACTGGACTATATTTACTAATTTGGGATGTTAATATTCTATCAACCGAATTTCCAACGGCGTTTGCACCACTTTTAGGTGGAGGAATGACAAGGGGAATGACAAATAGCACCGGTGGAGGATACGGCGGCTCAGCGCTTTTCGCTGTAAATTCTACACCGTATTTAGCGTTGTTAACGAATATATCTGGCGCAGCGCGCACGCTTGTAGCACTTCCCACTTCTTCTAGTGCACAACTTCGAATCGTCAAGTTATCTCAAGGACCATCAGTTTAAGAAAAGATACAACAAAGAGCAGCATGAAATCGTGAACAAAACAAACGAGCCACCTCTAAAGGTGGCTCGTCAAAGTACATTACACTTCTTCTGGATAATAATTCAAATCACTAAACAAACGATTTTTCTCTTTTTTCGATAAATCACGCCATTGACCAACCGGCAAGTTGCCGAGTGTAATGTTCATAACACGAATACGTTGCAAGCGAACGACTTGATAACCAAGCGTTTCACACATACGGCGGATTTGTCGATTCATACCTTCCGTAAGAACGATTGTAAATTCGTAATTGTGATTTTGATAAACAGTACAAGGTTTCGTAACTGTACCGAGAATACTCACACCTTCACTCATTTTCTTAATAAAGTCAGCTGTAATTGCTTTGTCAACGCTGACAACATATTCCTTTTCGTGATCGTTTTCTGAACGTAAAATCTCATTAACGATATCACCGTCGTTCGTCAAAAGAATAAGACCTTCTGAATCTTTGTCTAGTCGACCGATGTTGAACACGCGAAGAGGATGATTTACGAGGTCAACAAGATTTCCTTTGACACTTTTTTCAGTTGTCGATGTAATACCCATCGGTTTATTTAACGCAAGATACACATGATTACGTGCGACATTAATGCGCGCACCATTCACAAGGACCACATCACCAGGATTTACTTGATCACCAATACTTGCTACTTTACCGTTAATTGTTACACGACGTTGTTCGATTAATTTATCTGCACCGCGTCGCGAAGCTTTTCCAGCTTCACTTATAAATTTATTTAAACGCAAAACGTTCACCTATCCTTTATTGTAAGAAATCATATGTACTAGCTTACCTATTCTCTTTGAATAGTGCAAGTAGAGAACGCAAACAAAGAAGCAGAGAAAGGAATACTCTGCTTCTTTGTTCTTATTTTTTTACAAAAGACGCAATTGCCTCGCTCATAAAAACAGCGACACCAACACCATACTGATCAATATTTTGCGTGAACCGTTCGTCAGCAACATACATTTCACCAAGCCCCGCAAGAATCTCGTCTGTGCAGTTGTAGTAGAACGTTGTAATATGTTGTTGCCATTGTTGAACGATGTGGTGTACAGCGTCATCATTTGGTGAGAGGCCCTCGTGTTGTGCTGTAGCAAACAATGTAAAAATACGTGCGCTATCTTTTTGCGCAGTTTCCCACTCTTCTTTACTATACGTGGACGTTTTTTGTACACTCTCTTTGTAAGCGTCACTCTGTCCGTAGCGCGCTTTTGCTTCCTCAGCATACGCAGCGCGGTGTTTTTCAAATTCATTGTTTACGAATGGTTTTTGTTTCATTAGTTGGTCCCCCTTGATAAGTTTTTCTAGCGTGAATAACATGGTGTCAAGTTGTGCTTTTTTTAGAGTAAGCAATTCCTTCTGCTTTTTGAACTGTGCTAACACGCTTTCTTCATCACCAGAAATAAGTTGCGCGATTGTTTGAAGTGAATAGCCAATTTCTCTGTAGAATAGAATAAGATAGAGTGTTTCCATGTTCGACTCATCGTAGAATCGATAGCCGTTGTCATGAATTGTATGAGGTTGCAACAGCCCAATTTGATGATAATGATGCAGTGTCCGAACACTAATTCCGGTATGTGCAGCAACTTGTTTTACGGAATATAACAAATCATGCCCTCCTTTCTAATTAAAGTGTAAAGTATGACGTAACGTTAGAGTCAATCGTAAAAATAATTTTATTGAAATATGAAATTTTAAGAATGCAAAAGTGCTTTTTCAGTAGAAAAACGTGGGATTTTCATCGGTGTATGATAGCTTTTCATTCTAAATTGTTATATTATAAACTTAGTTTTTATTCGTAATTAAACCTATAGGAGGATACATATGAAGAACGTACAATACGTAAAATCGCTGTATCGTGATACAGAATCATATATTGATAAAGAAGTGACAATCACAGGTTGGATTCGTACACTTCGTGCTTCAAATACTTTTGGTTTCATTGAAGTTAATGATGGAACATTTTTTAAAACAATTCAAGTTGTTTTTGAATCAGGACTTAGCAACTTTAAGGAAGTATCTAAGTTACCAATTAGTGCATCCATTGCTGTAACAGGAAAACTCGTTGCAACGCCAGAAGCGAAGCAACCGTTTGAAATTCAAGCAAGCAGCATTTCAATTGAAGGAAATTCAAATTCAGACTATCCATTACAAAAGAAACGTCATACATTTGAATACTTACGTACGATTGCGCATTTACGTCCACGAAGCAATGCATTTAATGCAGTATTCCGTGTGCGCTCTGTGGCGTCTTATGCAATTCATAAATATTTCCAAGAGCGTAATTTCGTTCACACGCATTCGCCAATCATCACAGGAAGTGACTGTGAGGGAGCGGGTGAAATGTTCCGCGTTTCAACGATTGATTGGGACAACATTCCACGCACAGAAGATAATAAAGTAGATTACAAACAAGATTTCTTCGGTAAAGAATCCAATCTTACAGTGTCTGGTCAATTAAATGCAGAGTGTTTTGCGCTAGCATTCCGTAACGTGTACACATTTGGTCCAACATTCCGTGCCGAAAACTCAAATACAGGGCGCCACGCTGCTGAATTCTGGATGATTGAACCAGAGATTGCATTCGCAGATTTACTAGATGACATGGAATTAGCAGAAGATATGTTAAAGTATGTGATTAAGTATGTAATTCAAGAATGTCCAGAAGAAATGGCGTTCTTTAATCAGTTTGTCGACAAAGGTTTGTTAGAGCGTTTGGATCACGTTTTAAATTCAGATTTTGGTCGCGTAACATACACAGAGGCAATCGAAATTTTACAGTCAGCGACAAAAGAGTTCGATTATCCAGTTGAGTGGGGTATCGATTTACAAACAGAGCATGAGCGCTATTTAACAGAAGAACACTTTAAGTTACCTGTATTCGTAACAGACTATCCAAAAGACATTAAAGCATTTTACATGCGTTTAAATGATGACGGAAAAACAGTTGCAGCAATGGACTGCTTAGTTCCTGGAATCGGTGAAATCATCGGTGGTTCACAACGTGAAGAACGAATCGATGTTTTAAAAAATCGTATGGCCGAAATGGACTTAAACGAGGAAGACTACTGGTGGTACCTCGAACTTCGTAAATACGGAGAAACAAAACACGCAGGATTTGGTCTTGGTTTCGAACGTTTAATCATGTACTTAACAGGCATGGCCAACATTCGTGATGTTATTCCATTCCCACGTACAACAGGTCAGTCGGAGTTTTAATAGTAAAAAGCATCTTTCCAAAGGGAGGATGCTTTTTTATTTGGTGTCGAACTGTTACCGTATAATATCAACACAAAACAATAATATCTTTATAAATCATAATTTTCTGATAAAATGAACTGTACATACGAAAAGAGGGATATCATGGCACAAACAACACCACAAGTAAACGCAGTAAAACCAACGTTTTACATTCTAATTTTAGTAAGTTTAGCGCATTTTTTGAATGATAGTATTCAAGCTGTCGTACCTGCACTTTTTCCTTTTCTTCAAAAGGAACTAGCGCTGTCTTACACAGAACTTGGCATAATTTCTTTTGTATTAAATATCACATCATCTTTCTTACAACCAGCGCTTGGAAAAATGAGTGATATTCGCCCACGACCGTTTCTCCTACCCATTGCAATGGTCTCATCAGGCATTGGCTTATTATGGATTGCAGTAGCAGGCACGTATTGGCAATTGATCGTAGCGGCGCTATTTATCGGTTTAGGTTCGGCATTGTTTCATCCAGAAGGCTCAAAAGTGGCCTATTTAGCAGCTGGAAACCAGCGGAATTTTGCCCAATCCATCTATCAAGCGGGAGGGAATTTCGGACATGCACTTGCGCCAATATTTACGATTTTAATTTTCTTGCCGCTTGGTATGAAAGGGGCCTATGGTCTATCAGGCATTGCATTTGTCGGATTTATCGTATTAGCGCTCGTTTCAAAATGGTATAGTACCGCACTCGTCTCACTTGGAGCACGAACTAGAAAAGTAGAAGGAAAGAAAAATCTTAGTAAAAATGTCAAAGTAGCTCTAGCTATCATAATATTTATTACCCTTATTCGTTCAATGTACGGCATTGGACTCGGAAGTTTCTATCAATTTCACTTAATCGAAAACTACGGATTATCCATCAAATCCGCACAACTTATCGTTTTTGCGTATTTACTTTTTGGTGTAGTCGGTACGTTTTGGGGAGGAAAAGTGGCAGACAAAATTGGAAAGCGCAATCTACTCGTGCTTTCTGTATCAACAGTCATTCCACTCGGACTTGTGTTACCGTATGCGCCATTAGTTTTAGCCGTACCGTTGCTGTTAATCATC
>JBOFGC010000271.1:0-3239 GCA_051648945.1 Bacilli bacterium | reverse complement strand
ATGCGCTTGCAAAATATGTGGAGGTTTTTGTGCAGGTCCAACTTCCGATTGCACTGAGTGATAGTAACGCAACGAAATATTTCGTAACGAAAGATGGTTATCATACGTATAAATGGCGCACGGATGGTTCTGAATTACAAAAAATGAAAGCGAGTATTGTTTTACCGCAACTTTGGGTGCTCATACTCGGAGTGCTAGCTGTCATTGGATTATTTAGTTGGTGTGTAGTGGTTTTGGTGAAGTGGTTACGTAGAAGAAAACGTCACGATGTGTAGCGAGCATCGGACGTTTTTTTGCTATACTTAAGGAAAAACAATGGGGAGGCCCCTTATGCTCAATAAAAAACTAGAATTTCACCGGATTTTCATGCAGAAAGTAGACGATGAAGTACCAACAATACCATCACTTCCAGAACACTATTTCTTTCGTTTATATGAACCTGGCGATGCGTTGTATTGGGCGGAAATAGAATGCAGTGTTGGTGAATTTGCGTCGGAGAAAGAGGCACTGAGCTATTTTAATAAAGAGTTTCAAGACGAAGAGAAAGTGAAAAAACGCATGTTGTTTCTCTGTGAACCAGGTGGTACGCCAATCGGTACGTACACAGCGTGGGACATTAGCTTAGAAAATGAAGTGTTTCCACTCGTTCACTGGGTTGCAATCCACCCCACTTACCAAGGTAAAGGACTAGGAAAAGCGATTGTTGCAGAAGGATTGCGACTTTCAATTGCGCTAAATGAAGAGAAAAAGCCAATTCTACTAAAAACACAAACGTGGAGTGCGCATGCAGTAGCGCTCTATCGGAACGTAGGGTTTACGTTTATGTTCGAGCCGAAAACGTTTGGAAAATATGAAAATACAACGGTAGACGCGTTGGCGTATTTAGAGAGTCAGGGCATAAGATTTTAATTGGGTTGTTGGTGAGAGTATATATTTGAAAAAATGACCATGCATTGTAATAATTGCTGCAACAATACAAGAGATCTGGTAAGATCAAAAGTAAAAAGAGAAATAGAGGAAAGTTCATGAAAAAGAAAGTGAAAGTTGTTGCAGCAATTATTGAAAATGAAAAGCAAGAAATACTCTGTGCATTACGAAGTACAAATATGTCACTCCCAAACTTATGGGAATTTCCAGGTGGAAAAGTAGAAGAAGGCGAAAATATTGGGACAGCAATAGAGCGAGAAATAGAAGAAGAACTACAATGTAGCGTGCAGGCGGGCGTGCTGTTTCATGAGCATATCCATGAATATGAAAATTTCATCATTCAATTGCTCTGTATCAAATGTACACTACTACAAGGAATACCAACAGCATCCGAACATGCCCACCTGCTATGGTTGAAACGTGAAAACTTAGGTTCACTACTTTGGGCACCAGCTGATATTCCTGCTGTTGAAGCACTTGTTGCGGAAGGGTAATGGTGAACGCACATGGGCTTATTTCTAGAAAATCTAAAAGTTTCTTTACATAAAGGCTTTATCGACCGCGAGCAGAAAGAGGTCGCTGCGTTTCAACCTTCGCTCCTACTCAATAACGCAGCAAAAAGTGAAAATGTTCTTAATGCAATTGTTGAAGAACTTGAAATCTGTGAAAGCTTCATTTTTTCCGTTGCCTTCATTACAGAAGGCGGCCTGGCAATGCTCAAGGCCCACCTTCTTAATCTTGAAGAAAAAGGGATACGAGGGAAGATTTTAACGTCGACATTTCTGCAGTTTAATAGTCCGAAACTGTTTCGTGAATTACTAAAAGTGAAAAATGTGGAAGTGAAAGTAACAGACCGTAAAGGATTTCATTCAAAAGGTTATATTTTTAAACAGTCAACGCATTACTCGCTTATTGTTGGTAGTTCGAACTTAACAGCGAATGCATTAAAATTGAATTATGAGTGGAATGTTAAACTTACTTCCCATGAAAATGGTGATATCGTAAATCACTTTTCCAATCAATTTGAGGATGTATGGAGTGACGCACTGACGCTGAATGAAGAATGGATTTCGCAGTATGAACTGCTATATCTTGCCAATCAACAGCAACCAAGTAGTGTTTTGTTTGAAAGAAACAGTGTCTACAACGCGGTCAGTGATGCTGCGAACATCGTACCGAATACAATGCAGGCTGAAGCGTTACATCAACTCGCAACGTTACGTGAGACAGGTGCAGACCGAGGACTCGTCATCTCGGCAACAGGAACGGGGAAAACGTACCTCTCAGCTTTTGATGTGCGTGCAGTTGCGCCAAGAACGATGTTGTTTGTCGTTCACCGCGAACAAATTTTGAAAAAAGCGATGCAAGATTACAAAAAAGTACTCGGTGGGATAGATAGTGACTTTGGTTTATTGACAGGGACAACACGTGACATAAATGTACGTTACTTATTTGCGACTGTACAAACACTATCGAAAATGGAAACACTTGCGACATTTGCGAATGATCATTTTGAGTATATTTTGATTGATGAAGTGCATCGTTCTGGTGCGGAAAGTTACCAACGTGTTATGAATCATTTCACACCAAAATTCATGCTTGGTATGACGGCAACACCCGAACGGTCGGACGATTATAGTGTATTTGAACTGTTTGACTACAACATCGCTTACGAAATACGTTTACAACAAGCACTTGAAGCGGAGATGCTTTGTCCATTTCATTATTATGGCGTGAGTGAGTTACAAATTGAAGGACAAGTAATCGAAGACGCATCGACGCTATCTCAACTCGAAGTCAAACAACGCGCAGAACATCTCCTTGAAAAAATAGTGTACTACGGCTATTCCGGTGATCGAGTATGTGGACTCATATTTTGCGCGCGAAAAGATGAAAGTACGATGCTTTCACAAAGGATGAACGCTGCAGGTTTTGCAACAAGGGCACTTTCAGGAGATGATTCACAAGCTGTTCGTGAACAGGCTGTAAAGGAGTTAGAAGAAGGCAAACTCGATTATTTGCTTACTGTCGATATATTTAATGAAGGTGTAGATATTCCACGTATTAATCAAGTGGTAATGTTTCGTCAAACAAAATCAAGCATTGTCTTCATTCAACAACTCGGACGGGGATTGCGCCAACACGAATCAAAAGAATATGTAACGGTAATCGATTTTATTGGAAATTATAATACGAACTTTCTCATTCCAATTGCACTCTCAGGTGATAATTCTCACAACAAAGATAACGTGCGCCGCAATGTTAAAGACAGCAGCTATCTAAAAGGAATTTCAAGTATAAGTTTTGAAGAG
>JBOFGC010000270.1:0-2755 GCA_051648945.1 Bacilli bacterium | reverse complement strand
AAACCATTTTTTGAATTGTTCTGTGTTTGGTGGTACGATATATTCTTTCGGTTGTGCACCAGCTCGTGGTTTGCTTACGAAAGGACCTTCTAAATGAATCCCAACAATCGATGCTGTTTGTTTTTGTGCAACGTTTGCTGCTTCTAAAGCTTTATGAATCGCATCTGGATGTTGTGTCATCGTCGTAGGAAAGTACGATGTAACACCTTCTTTTAATAATTCTTCGCCAAGTTTAACTAATGTTTCTGGATTTGCATCCATTACATCTACATCATAGCCGCCATGAATATGTACATCAATCATCCCTGGAATTAATACCTTACCTGCAGCATCGATAACTTCACTTGAGAGTGTTTCATTCCACTCTGTCATACTTGCTACTTTTTCAACTTTTTGATCATAAAGCACAAATCCATTTGAAATTTCTTCTACACCTGTATAGATGCGTGCATTGATAACTGCTTTCATAATTGAATTCTCCTTCATCTACATTTATGGTTATTTCAATATATTTTCTATTATACCATAACTCATTCAGTGATAGATGTTTCTATATCGGTAACACACATTATGGAAGATAATGAATAGGTGAGCCTGGCCCTAGTGGTAAATCAAGGACAATCCATGCAATGAGCATGATAATCCATACAATTAAGTAGAAAAGGGAATAGGGCAACATGGTCGTTATAAAGGTACCAATACCGATTCGCTTGTCATACTTTTGTGCAAACGCAATGGCCATTGAAAAATAACTCATGAGTGGTGTGATGACATTTGTTGTTGAATCAGAAATACGATATGCAAGTTGTGTCAGTTCCGGTGAATAACCTAACTCCATCATGATTGGAATAAAGACAGGTGCCATAATTGTCCACTTAGCACTTGCACTACCCATAAATAAGTTTAGAAATGAACTTACGATGATAAAGGCAATTAACAGAGGTACTCCTGATATTCCGCTCTCCTTGAGTAATTCGGAGCCTTTCGAAGCCATTACTAAGCCGATATTTGTGTATGTGAAAAACGCAACAAACTGACCCGCAAAAAATGCGAGAACAATATAACTGCCCATACTTGCCATACTCTCGCTAAAATATCGGGTAATGTCTCGTGGTGATCTAATTTTTTTCGTTATTATTCCATAAACAATTGAAGGGACTAAAAACATAATAAAAATAACAGGAACGAGATTTTTTATAAACGGCGAATCAACAAATTCACCCTCTCCTCGTAATGGGGAGCCCGCGGGTACAGATAACAACATCAATACGCCAAATGTGAGTACCGCACTTACACCAACATAAAAAAATCCACGTTTCTCCTCTGACGTTAGCTGTTTGATCGTCTCTGTCACTTCTCGCGTATATGGACCAAGACGAGGCTCTACTACTTTTTCCGTCACAAACGTACCTACAATGGTTAGCATGAACACACTTGCAATCATAAAATACCAGTTCATTGCATAGTTCATGTTTGCTGCATACGCCGGGTCAACGAGTTCTGTTGCTTGTTTTGTCAATCCACCTAGTAACGGGTCAAGTGAAGTGAGCAATAAATTCGCACTATAGCCGCCCGAAACACCTGAAAACGCTGCTGCAATTCCAGCTAACGGATGTCTACCTACTGCGGCGAATAATACACCACCTAATGGCGTCAGCACTACATACCCAGCATCACTTGCCATACTCGACATTACGCCACAAAACACAAGTGCGGCTGTTAACATACTACTTGGCACACTTAACACAACCGCTCGTAAACCTGTTGAGATTAAATCCGTTCGTTCAGCTAGTCCAATTCCTAACATGCTTACAAGAACAATGCCAAATGGTGCAAAATTAATAAAGTTCTTTACGAGATTTTCAAAGATATAGAGTATACCTTGGTTGCTTAGTAAATTTTGAATGACCAATTGTTCTGCTGGATTTTTCGGATCCGGGATACTCATATCCATTGGCGCCAATACTGCAGACAATAATACAACGAAAATACTTAACCCTAAGAATAAGAACACAGGGTCAGGTAGTCGATTTCCGACACGCTCGATAATGTCGAGGCCTTTCATTATGAAACTTTTCTTTTCTATATTACTTTTCATGCGGGCACATTCCTTCCTTTACTCTTTACATAAAGGTAGTATGTGCTGGACTATTGTAATTATGTTACTTAATACATTTTATCACTTCCAGCCAGAACACTTCAGAACCGTTGTACATTTTTTTCACCGCAGGGACTGCGGGTAGAGCCTGCTAAAATAACGAGCAGATAGGCTTGTGTTCGCAGGAATCCCCCACTTCAAATTTTTGTTAGAATATTAAGTGGCGGGTAGTTCAATGAAAATAGTGAATGCACTCATCGTTTTGCACTAGAATAGTTTTTTTGAAATGTCATCGATGTGATTTTTCACTTTTACTTTTTCCCATTTCTCTTGAATCACGCCTTCTTCATCTATTAGAAATGTTGTTCTTACGATGCCAAAAAACGTTTTTCCATATAATTTCTTTTCTTGCCACACACCATACTGTTCACAAATCGTATGGTCTTCATCACTTAGGATAGAAAAAGGCAAGTTATACTTTTGGGCAAATTTACTATGCTTCTTCACCTCATCCGCGCTAATTCCAAGAACAATAATGTTTTTCGAAAGATATCTTTCATAGTTCTCACTTAAATCACACGCTTGTTGTGTACAACCTGGTGTCATATCGCGCGGATAGAAATAGAGCACGACTTTCTTTCCCCTAAAATCGGAAAG
>JBOFGC010000269.1:0-3128 GCA_051648945.1 Bacilli bacterium | reverse complement strand
CACCCCATTATCCGGTGTAAGCGTTACATTGAATCCGGTAATGACGGGAACAATTTTAGTGCGCAGTGTTTACTCAAATACGATTACGCTTGCCACGCCCGTTGCTGTTTCTGCGGGTACACGACTTGTATTTGTGCTTAGTGCTACATCGACAGGTGGATTAGCGCTTGCAGCAACCGGTGCAGTCAGCGGCGGAATAACAATTATTTAATTAAAATTTCATCGCAAAAAAAACGATGCGTCACGTCGACGCATCGTTTTTTTATTTTTCTAAATGAAAAGGTATTGTTGAAACGACAACATTTTTTCTCCAAAGTAATAATGAGCGAATCATGAGTGCCGATTGATTGTGTAACAATACATGCCACCATTTTTTTACAAAAAATTGAGGGATGAGAATTGTGATGAATGTACCAGGTGATTGCTTCTCAATTTTCTTCACATAGCTTAGCAATGGTGTGTACAAACTTCGAAACGGTGAATGCACTGTTACTAACGTTACATCTGGATAAACAATACGCCATTTTTCTTTCATTTTTTCTTCATCTTCTTTGTTAAAACAGATGCTCAGTGCAATCACTTCGTCCGATAAACTTTGTGCATATTGGATAGACTGTGTCACAACTTGGCTTACACCTGAAACAGGAATAATGATTTTTGTTTGTCTTTTTACAATTTGGACCGGTTGAATCGGAATGCGTAATTGTTCTCCTAGCTCCTGATAATGACGAGAGATGTTTTGAAACAAATAAACAAGTGCAGGAATCGCAATGACAACAAGCCATGCGCCTTCTGTGAACTTTGCAACAGTCGTTACGACAGACACAAGTCCTGTAATAATACACCCGAATACAATTGGAACTAAACTCAACCAAATTTTATTGCCTAACACTTTTTTCTGACGATTAATAAAAAAGATCATTCCAAACTGACCAATTGTAAAGGAAAGAAACACGCCGACCGAATACAGAGGGATAAGCGCATGCGTTTCACTTTGAAAAGCAATAACAAGAAAAATAGATACACTTGCAAGCAATAAAATCCCGTTTGAAAAAACTAAACGGTCTCCACGAGATGATAAATTTCTCGGTAAAAAGCCATCTTGTGCCATGATTGAAGTTAATTGCGGAAATCCATTATACGCTGTGTTTGCAGCTAAAAATAGGATGAGCATCGTTACGATTTGAACAAAGTAATAGATTACGCCATTTCCGAAAATTTCTCTCGCTATTTGTGAAACGACCGTTTCATGTTCTGTTGGTCCAATTCCAAATCCATAGGCAAGACTTGTAATCCCTAGAAACATAACACCTAAAAGTACACTCATAATGACCATTGTTTTTATTGCATTTTTAGGTGCAGGTGCTTGAAAACTTGTTACCCCATTACTTATAGCTTCGATACCCGTTAGCGCAGAACAACCGGATGCGAACGCACGCAATACGATAAAGACCATCGCAAACGATGTGAGTGGTGATACGTCGGTAGGATGTGTCACCTCAGATAAATGTGATAAATCGCCTGTAATCAGTTTATAACCACCAATAAGTATCATGGCTAATATAGCAATAACAAATAAATACGTAGGATACGCAAAAACATTGGCTGATTCACGAATTCCACGCAAATTCATTGCCGTGAGTAGAAGAATAAGTGCAACTGCAATCCCTACTTTGTAATCGTGTAGCGACGGAAACGCCGATGTTAGAGCGGATACGCCCGAACTTATACTTACAGCAACAGTAAGCGTGTAATCGATCATTAACGCAGCCCCTGCTGTCAGGGCACTATATTTACCCATGTTGTCTTTTGCTACGATATATGCGCCACCACCTGAAGGAAAGTGATGAATAATTTCACGATAGCTTATAGTTACAATTAGTAAGAGTACACCAATTGCTAATGCAATCGGAACACTATATACAAATGCACTGGCACCTACCCCCATCATTGCTAGAACGAGGAGTATTTCTTCAGTTGCATATGCTACAGATGATAGTGCATCTGATGAGAAAACGGCCAACGCTTTTTTCTTTGTTAGTTTTTCTTCGCTGATTCGCTTGTTGTGCATTGGCTTTCCAAGTAATCTTCGTTTTAGTTCATTTATTCCCATCTTACATTCCTCTTTTCGAGAATTTATCTATTTTGGAATATACGCTTACTTTGTTCACTTGTAAATAGTTATTTTTAAATTTTGCAAACTTTACAAATACTTTTAGAAAAATGACACAAAAAACACTAATTTCTATTAAAGAAATCAGTGTTCTTGTCTATCGTTGAGATTTTCGATAGCCTGCCTTTATCGCTTCTTGTTCTGTAGAAAATACTTCTTCCGGATTTGTTCGGTCATAGTATGCTTGACCTGGCATATGATATATTTTTTCACCTTTTGAATTGATATTCCCTTTTATCTTCATCTTTTCTGAAGTGGTAGGTTGCTCAGGTTTCTTGACTTCTTCATCCGTTTCAAAGTTGTTTGCTGCATAATCTTCAATGCTCCAAATACCAATCCGTTTTTTCTTCGCAATGGCTTCGTTTGCACGAAGTGAGTCAACATACGACGTATTCGGTGCATATACATAAGCTACGCGCGCAAGTCCCGCTTCAAGTACCTTATCTTGATATAAAACGCCATCTTTCCAAATGTATGCAAGGAGACGTCCGTATTTATCACGTTCTGAAACGTCAATATCCACTTCTACTTCTGAACCAATTGGAAAAAATTCTTTCGCAAAGTTACTCGCTTCAATGCCAAAAGGTTGCACGGGTTTTGAAGGGTGAACACTTTCTGGTGTATCAATTAACAGCAGTCTTACGCTCTCTTCTTTTCCGCTAAATTTAATTTTAATTGTATCGCCATCTGTTACCTTTACGACTGTTGCAGTAAAGGTTGGACCTATTGGCTTTTGAACATAATGACTTGGTAATTGCTCATCTTTTTGCGAAGTGTTTGCATTATTATTTTGTTCTGGTTTTGTTTGCGCTTCCGGTTTTGTTTCTTGTTCGGGTTTTGTTGCTAATTGTTCTGTTGGTTTTTCTGTAGACTGTTGTTCTACAGGTTCTCCACATCCTGATAGGAAAAGTAGTGCTGCTAACCATGCTGAAATTATTTTCTTATACATATTTTT
>JBOFGC010000268.1:0-2605 GCA_051648945.1 Bacilli bacterium | reverse complement strand
TAATCACGAAAGATACCAATGGGATTTAGAAAAGATGACTCCTGTAGAATACAGAAATCATCTTCTAAAAGTTGCATAGGGGGTCTACTTAATGTGTCCTTGACATAGGGTACAATTCACCTGTCCCGCGGGAGTCTCCGGTCCCTGACTCCGCCTTCCCTTGCGGAGTATAGAGCGCGCGATAAAACCTTTCATCCATGGGTTGTGAAAAAGACTTCGCTCGCGTTCACGGTTATGGTCTATGAAAATAATTCAGTTCTCGCGTATGTTTGTGTGGAACTGGGGGTACTGTGCTAGGCAACTCCGCGTGCCTTTTGGGGCGGTCGTGAGCCTCCTCGCGTCTGGTGACTCATCGCGTGTTTCCGGTGTCTCGCGGTTTAATTTCGGTGTCTTACACGTTCCTACGGGTCTTGCTTGACTACCTGACAATATGGAAATAATAAGTGTCTATCGGAGTATCCATTGTTCTAAACAAAATGTCGTGATTACCTAAAGCCTACCAAAAAACCACACTACAGATTGTAATTCTCTTCTGTGCTTGTTTATTCGTTTCCTGTCCATTCGTGCTCGAATTGTTTTACGAAATTTTCCATTAGTTCGTGGCGATGATGTGCCATTTTTTTCGCTGTTTTTGTGTTGAGCATTTCTTTGATGCGTAGTAGTTTTTCAAAGAAGTGATGAAATGTTGGCGCATCGCTTCCTCGGTACTCTTCTTTTGTTCGGTCTACTGCAAATTGCACGGTGTTATCATACATTTTTCTGTTTTTTACTGCGCCATAAGCAAATGTGCGTGCGATTCCTATCGCTCCTATAGCGTCTAGTCGGTCTGCATCTTGAACGATTTGGACTTCAAGTGGGAGTGTTTTTTGTTCATATTGATGTCGATTTGAGAAGCTTATCATTGGAATTGATGTGATGATGACTTCTGTTATGGAAGGTGAGACATTCGCACTTTGAAAAACTGCGCGTAGTTCTTCCTCAGCTTGCTCTGGATTGTTCCATACTTTATCGTCGCCGACTTCATGAACGATGCTTAATAATGAAACAAATGCAATGTCTGCGCCTTCACTTGTTGCGATTATTAAACTATTACGGCGTACGCGTAAGATATGTTCCCAGTCATGTCCTGTTTGGTCTTTTGAAAGTGCTTCTTGAATCCAATTTTCTATGATTGTTATGTTCATTAGGTGTACTTCCTTTTCTAATTATCAGATGTAAAGTAGTGACAAAAAACCATCAGAATTTCTGATGGTTTTTTGTTGCTCTACTGTCAACGTTTATCTACTTTTTAGTAAGCTTTCTTTATCGCCTGCTAACTGCGTTGTCACTTCATTATTTATATTTTTAATAATTTGTTCGAGTGTGTAGTTCTCTTCTAGTCCTGTATTAAATTGCTCGACCCAAATTGAATACGTACGTTGATATAATGGTGAGATTTTCGTCTCTTTTGTGTTTGCCATTACTGTTTCGTATAGCTTTTGATCCAGTTGGTTACCTAAAAATTCGTTTTTATGAGCATTTGCTTTTGGATTGTTTCGGAATGGTAAGTAGCCTGTTACGTTTCCTAATATATCTTCTTGCGGATACTCAAACAGATAAAATTCAATAAACTTCCATGCTAATTCATCATTTTGCGCTTTTTCTGGAACAGAGAATAACGTTGAGTTATTCCAACCATATACGTCCATTGGTAGGCGTGTTACACGCCACTTTCCGGCTTGTTCTGGAACCCATTCTTTTAATTGATTCGCGCCCCATGATCCAAGATACAACATCGGGAATTTGCCGTCTTTTAACTTTTGTTGTCCATCCGTTGTCCACAAATCTGTGTAGGCAATTAAGTTTTGATCGCGTGCTTGTCTTGCTGTCTCGATGGCTGTCGTAAAGTTCGGATTTTGAGTCAAAATGAAATTTAAGTTGTCATCATAGTATTGAATTGAACGACTCATAATGAGCACAGGGTCTGCTGCCCATTGGAATACATAACGGTTGTCTTTTTTCATCGTTTTACCGATTTCAAGCCACGCTTTCGGGTCTTCTAAATACTCCCCTAATTCTTCCGGGTCTGAAGGAAAGCCATAACTCTCTAAAATGTCTGCGCGATAAAATGTAACATACGGTGCACTTGCAAACGGTAATCCAATTAGATGCTTGCCATCGAATGACGTACCAACATCAATGAGTTCCGGATCAAAATCGTCGCGATATTTACCAAAGTTATATTCAGTATTTAGATCTTTAAACGCTTTTAGACTGTTAAAACTACCGATTTCATTGCTATCAATAATCATCATATCCGGTACATCACCAGTAACTAATGCGTCTAAATATTTTTGAACATATTCCTCATATGTAAATGATTCATAAACGATTTTATACCCTTGTTCTTTATAACGTTCTTCAAATAAACGAATAGCATCCGTCATACCTGAATAATAACTCCAAATTACTAACTCTTTATCTGAGTGAGAATTCGTCTCTTCCCCTTGTGATGCGTTTTCTTGCTCTGTTGGCGACTTGTCTTTTGAACAGCCAACAACGATAAACATCAGCATCATTACCATTACATATTTTGTGAATTTCATGATTGAAAACCCCTTCCTAC
>JBOFGC010000267.1:0-2953 GCA_051648945.1 Bacilli bacterium | reverse complement strand
TCTGTCTTTCGTGTGATTTTTTTGCTATATAGGTGAGGGTTGCCATTTCAAATGACATGCTAATAAAACTCAAAATCGCAATGAGTAAAATCGCAATCAGTGTTGCCGGTTTTAGACCGAATACAAACAGTTCGTTGTTTGCAACAGTCGTATACCCTTGGCGTTTCATTACGTCTTCAAGAATGAAATAGTTTAATGGAATGAAAAGGAAGAGCGCAATTGTTTTGTATAGCACTTGAAAGAGGGCCATTCCTCGGTAATTGTAGGAAAAGTTATTAATGGTGTTCGGTATGATTCTTTTTGTCGCTTTGTTCATATACTACACGCCTTTCTTGCTGTCTGAAAATACTTTACTAATATACTATAAGAAAGAAAAGGGGGGGCTGTCAAATTCTCAAAAGAAAAAACGAAAAATGTATTGACGTTATTTCGATATAGTGTTAAGATAATCAATGTCGTCAGGTGAGACGGCGAAAAGAAAAGCAACGTAGGGGTATAGTTTAAAGGTAGAACTGAGGTCTCCAAAACCTCCAGTGTGGGTTCAATTCCTACTACCCCTGCCAAAACATGGCGGTCGTGGCGAAGTGGTGAACGCATCGGATTGTGGCTCCGACACTCGGGGGTTCGATTCCCCTCGATCGCCCCATGTATGCGGGTGTAGTTTAGTGGTAAAACAAAAGCCTTCCAAGCTTTGGTCGAGAGTTCGATTCTCTCTACCCGCTTTTCTCGGGCCTGTAGCTCAGGTGGTTAGAGCGCACGCCTGATAAGCGTGAGGTCGGTGGTTCGAGTCCACTCAGGCCCATCATTAAAAAAAGAGATGTTTTCTGCATAAACAGAAAACATCTCTTTTTTTAATGTAAATTTTTTGTTAATTCAAATAAAAAGATTGCGTTTTAGATTTATATGCTATATGTTGAATACATAAAATAAAGTTGCATTAACGCAAAACTTATTGCTTAGTGAATAATTTATGTGTATAGCGAAAAATGTAAGCAAGCACCATGTTCAAAATATGAACATAGGCTAATTGAGAAAAAAGGAGGATTTATGTTGAAAAAATGGATATTCGGATTGTTAATTATGTTTGTGATTGGAACAGTTAGTGGGTGTAGCACTAGTGAAATGGAATCAGACAATGGAAAGATAAAAATCACAACGACAACCGGGATGATTGCAGATATCGTACGTAATGTTGGTGGCAATAAAGTTGAAGTTGTCAGTTTGATGAAATCAGGTGTTGACCCCCATTTATATAAAGCATCACATGGTGACATAAAAAAACTAGATAAAGCAGAAATCATTTTTTATAATGGTCTCCATTTAGAAGGAAAAATGCAAGAAATCTTTGAGAAACTAGAAAGAAACAAGCCGACAATTCCAGTGAGTAAAAACATTCCCCAATCTGAATTGATGATTGCAAATACTTCACCTGACCCTCATATTTGGTTTGATGTAATGAAGTGGATCAGCGCTGTTGAAACTGTAAGAGCAGAATTAATAACATATGCACCAGAACATAAAGAGATTTTTGAGAAAAATGCACAGAAGTATATTAAAAATTTACAAAATCTTCATAATTATGCAAAGGAAAGAATCGCGGAAGTACCGAGAAAGCAACGCGTCCTTGTAACTGCCCATGATGCCTTTGGCTATTTTGGAAAGGCATACGACATAGAAGTGCTTGGGTTACAGGGAATAAGTACAGCAGCAGAAGTAGGAAGCTCAGATATTAGAGAAATTCGTAATTTTTTAGTTGAAAAAGAAATACCTGCCATATTTGTTGAAAGTAGTGTTTCTAAAAAGGGAATTACAGCGGTTATTGAAGGGGCAGCACAGCAGGGACATGAAATCATCATTGGTGGTGAATTGTTCTCTGACGCAATGGGAGCAGAAGGTACGGTAGAAGGGACGTATATTGGTATGGTTACCCATAATGTTGATACGATTGTAAAGGCGCTTACAGCGAAGAAAGGAGAAAGTGATGAATAACCCATTAAAAGTAGAAGGACTTAATGTTGCTTATCAAAAGAAAGTCGTAGTAGAAAATGTTAGTTTTGAAGTGCCTAAAGGAAAGTTAATTGGGATTGTAGGCGCAAATGGAGCAGGGAAAAGTACACTAATCAAAGCGATTTTAGAATTAATTCCGAGTGTAAGTGGGGATGTATCGGTGTTCGGGAAAGATTATCGAAGCCAACGTAAACTAGTCGGCTATGTACCGCAACGTGAATCTGTAGATTGGGATTTCCCGACAGATGCCCTTGATGTCGTTTGTATGGGGATATACGGAAAAATGGGGATATTACAGCGCGTAGGTACGAAGGAAAAAGAAATTGCAAAAAATGCGTTGCGAAAAGTTGGAATGGAGGACTTCTGCAATCGCCAAATAAGCCAACTTTCTGGTGGACAGCAACAACGTGTGTTTTTAGCACGTGCACTGGCACAAGATGCAGAGTTGTATTTCATGGATGAACCGTTCGTTGGTGTAGATGCTATGACAGAAAAAGCAATTATTACGTTGTTAAATGAACTAAAAGCACAAGGGAAAACAGTACTCGTAGTGCATCATGATTTAGCGACTGTGCAAGAATATTTTGATTGGTGTATGTTATTGAATAAGAAAATTATTGCGTATGGTCCGACTGAAGATGTATTTACAAAAGAAAATCTGCAAGTGACATATGGTGGTCAACTCGCCTTTTTAGACCGAATTGTCGGAACAAAGGACAGCGGAGGCGATGACCGTGCTTGATTTTACGATAATTCTCCAAGACCCGAATATAGTATGGGTACTACTTGGAACAATGTTACTTGGCTTAACTAGTGGTGTTGTTGGTGCGTTTGCATACTTAAGAAAGGAAGCTTTACTTGGGGATGTACTCAGTCATGCAGCGTTACCAGGCATTTGTATTGCCTTTATGATAACAGGTTCTAAATCGCTTGTCGCATTTTTAAT
>JBOFGC010000266.1:0-3818 GCA_051648945.1 Bacilli bacterium | reverse complement strand
CTCCTCGGCGAAAAACGCGCCTGTGGGGTCACACGTTTCCGCTGATTCCACGGGAGTCTCCGTTGCCTTTCTCCGTACCCTTCATCGCAGTGTTGATGGTCGCGTTAAAACTTTTCATCCATGGGTTGTGAAAAAGGCTACGCTTGCTTTTGTGACCATATTCTATGTTACGTGCGCTTGTCTTTTGTTAAGGTCGCTTCGTTTTACTTCTTATGTTCATTTTTTAAGAAAAAATACGCGATGATGAATGCAAACGCGGCGATTCCGCTCATCACGCCATACGCGGCACTTGCACTTTGTTCATATAAGCCGCTTGTGAAAAGTGTGATAAAACCTGCTGCAAAACTCATACCAAAAGCTGCATACATACCTTGTGCACTTGCGAGTAATGATGCGTCTAGTTTCTTACTTGTGTACCACATATATGCAATGTGTGTGAGTGCAAATGTAATGGCATGCAACACTTGTGACACTGCGAATACGAATAATTCCGGAAGTAGTGCGCTTAAACTCCAACGTACAATTCCCGCTACCGCTCCGATGAGAAGTAATGTTCGAATTGACATTTTCCCAAATACTTTTTGTGCAAAATAAAAACAAATGATTTCAGCAATGACTGCTACTGTTAAAAGAAATCCTACCCACTCTTCTGGTGCACCAAGTGTTATGGCATAGGGTGCTGCGAATGTATTATAAATCGCATGTGATCCTTGGATCAGTGTGACGACGAGAAGGACAAGTACAAACTCCTTGTTACGCCAAAGTTTCGGCCAAGCTTCCATACTCGCACTTTTTCCTTTTGTATGAAAAAGTTGTGGCGCTTGTAACCGCGCATGCAAACTGAGTGCGAATAAGCTGATGCCGATTATGATTACAATCATCTTACTCCCAAACATCCCCATGAGTACACCAGTAATCATGAGTGCAACTGTAAATCCAAGCGAACCCCATTGTCTACTTTTTCCGTAGTTAAACTGCGGTAATTGATTGAGTAGACTCGCACTGGTTTCATTTAATGGTAGCATTGCGGGATAAAATATTGAAAATATGATCATTACAAACACATAATAACTAAAACTTTCCGCTAGTGGAAAGAGTAAGAGTGCAATAAACGATAATAAAGGCAACCAAAATTGTAGTTGCATAACACTTGCGACTGCGCTCATGCTTGGAAAAGCAAACAACTGACTAATGCCTCGAACAATTAAACCGATTGAAATAATCGTCCCTGCTTGTTGTACACTCATACCGTGATCTGTTAACCAAACTGTCCAATAGGGTAAAAATACGCCCCATGTAAAGAAAAAAAGAAAAAAACGTTGACTCATCCAACGTTGCTCCATAATAACGCCCCATCTCTATCTTTGATTTTTTCCAGGATGCCGTACAAAAACATATCCCATATTTCTTTTTGCGTGTCTTCGTTCCACAACTCTTCTAGTTGTTGTTCGGACCTTTTACAAAAAGTTGTGTTAATAGTGATACATACATCTGTATTTGAGAAACAGAAAGTTCTTTCTCTACAAAGCCCATAAATAACGTAAACAAATCCATGATCTCTTTTATACTCTCCGTAATAAATGTTTGAAAGTCAATCGAGTGCGGCTTCAAATAGGCAAGTACCGCCAGATAAATTCGTTGGCTACTTCTTATCTTTTCACCGAAAATTTGTCGTAATTTCTCGGGAAATGATTCCTCACTTCCGATAATGCTGTCGTATTTTAGCATCCCTTCTTCAAACAACAAATTTTTTCACATTACAAATGGTGACTTTCAAAACGCCAGTCCACTTGCAAGGTTAGCAATACGTATGTCTTATACTAGTCCACGTCATACAGCTTTTATATATTGTTTGATTTGCTCTTTTTGGTGTTTTGTACGTTTTGCAAATCCATCCACCGCCGCTCACCTTTCTTTCTGTTACTATATCACTTTCTGTTGATGGAGAAAAACATAACTTTTCAGATAGTTTGCAAAAAAGCAGGGGACTGAACTAAAATGAATCTCAATATCTGAAAGGACGTTTGATCTCGATACATAGATGAAACAGATCAAATAAATAATGATACAAAATAAAAATGCTGCCTTATCCATAAATGATAAGACAGCTTTCTCTATTTACTTTTCAGCTGGATTCAATGTAAGTGTTCGATTCGCTTCAACTTTTGGTTGAAGTTCTGTCACATGATACGTTCCATTCGCCCAGTCTTCTACTTGATTGTCATACCATTCGCTCTTAAAGTGACCCGCCTGACCTGGTCCGACGATATGGTGCCCTTTACTCAAATCATTTAAATCAATGACGAAGCGCCATGATGCACCATGATTTACAATGCCTGTTTCAACATTTCGATCTGCAGATTGTACCGTAATACGGCTACCACTCACTGGAATTGGTTTCTTACTATTAAAGAATATATTTAACGGTTTTACATTTGATAGTGGATGTACGAATTGCAGTTGGTGCTCATCGCCCCATTTCCAATCCTCCATTTGTGCGCCATATCGTTCTGTTAAAAGAGTAATTGTATTCTCTAAAGATTTTTGAATAAGTACAGACATACCACCAGCATCACGTACCCATGGTCCAGGTGTTCCTTCGTTTGCTTTACGTAACAATTCATCAACGACATTGGCACGTCCTTCAAACATATCCATCATTTCAACTGGTATATCTTTACCAAAAAGTTCTTCACTGATTTGTAGCATAAGTGTATGGAACAGAAGTGGTGCTGCTTGGTCTTTATCGTCTTCTAAATTCCACTCCGAAAGAATATCTAGCGCTTGTTGTTGCTCTGCTGATAATTTCTGTTTACTTAACGCTTTTTTAAACATCGGTAAAAATTCTTCCGCTTGTTTATTAAAAACATCCATTTGTAAATCTTTCATATCTTGTAGCGTAAACATATCTTTGCTTCCAAGCACTTCTAAAATGCGCTCTTGGCGATATGGTTGCGCCCACGTATGCGAAATATGGTATGGATAGCGATCGTCGACAATTTTATTGTTCGCTGTTGCGATATATCCTTGTTCTGGATTGATTAATGTCGGTAATTCATTGTGTGGAATGTAACCTGTCCACTCATATTCACCTGTCCAACCAGGAACAGGGACAAGGCTGCTTCCCTTTTCACGAATGGGAATATTCCCATTCACTTTGTATGCGATATTTCCTTCTTTATCTGCATACACGAAGTTCGAGGCAGGTGCTTTAAAATGAACAAGTGCTGCATCAAACTCTTCCCAGTTTTTTGCTTTGTTCATGCCTGGTAATGCTTGTAAATCATGTGTTTCTTCAAGCGCTGTCCAACGCATAGATAAAACCGTATCTGAATCCGTTCCTTTAGCAAATTCACTAATAACGGGACCATGACGAGTAATTGTCACATCATAATCAATCACTTCGCCACCTTTTACACTAATCGGCTCATTAATAACGACCGCGTCTTCCCATTTGCCTTTGTATAAAAATTGTTCTGGATTGTCAGGGTTTCGTTTTTCAATATATAAATCTTGCACGTCAGGTCCTACATTTGTAACACCCCAAGCAATTTGTTCATTATGTCCAAGAATAATCCCAGGTACCCCAGCAAAAATTACCCCACTTACATTTTGTTCATCACTTTGTAAGCGTGTTTGATACCACACTGATGGCGCGCCTAAGCCTAAATGAGGGTCGTCTGCAAGTAATGGCATTCCTGATTCCGATTTCGACCCAGCAATTACCCAGTTGTTACTTCCATTAAATTCATTTGGAATATGCGCTTTTTCAAAACTACTTGGTATGTCTAATTCTTCTTTTGGAATAACATACGGTG
>JBOFGC010000265.1:0-8296 GCA_051648945.1 Bacilli bacterium | reverse complement strand
TATACTGAATATTCCATCTCGCCAAGTCTTTTTGGAACATTTCTGCATAATTTTCTTTTAATACACGTGTATCGCACAGATAAAAACGATCTGCATGGCCCATTTGTAGTGCTTGTTGCATAATTTTCATTAACTCACGACGGGCACTCGGTACACTAATGTCGGTAAACGCATCTGTTTGGGCAACATCGCTCATCGATACTTCCCATTCATAAAATCCATCTGTGATTGCCGCAAACGGTAATTTAAGAAGTGCAACGTTACTGCCTTGAGGTATGAGAAACTTTTCACGTAAAAACGTTCGAACGGTCATACATGCAATCGTCGCTGTTTCAAATTGGTACAGCTTATTAAGTCTTGAAAAACTTGCAAACGTATGTTGTTCAAACATAACGATTTTTTCATTTCTCCGACCAAGCGATGTACTATATTCATAATAGTCTCGAAGTAAATCCGCACTCGGAAATAGAACAATCCATTTTTTCGAATGTGACTGGTCCATCTGTTGAAGAAGTGCGTCTACTTTTTTTAGTAGCATTGCCCCTTTTTCAACTTTAAAGTCTATTCCATCTTCTACTGTATAAACTTGCTTTTCAAGCGGAAGAGGCGCGATTGGGTTATAACTCATATCCATTGAATCTAGATGTAACAATTGTTGTAGAATACTTGTTTGTTCTTGAACGATGCCGAGTGGTGACGTGAACAACATGCCACTCTGTGGTTTCGAAAACAAACCAATCTCGACAAATTCTGTATGCAATACGACGAATTCTAGTTCATCATTGCGTGCATACGTAATCCAAACTTTTTTATCTTGTTTCATTGTCAATAACATCTGAATTTGTTCGATGTCTTGAATTTGATCTTTAAGAAGTTGTGCCAATTGAAGCAAACTATCTTTTGTTCTTCTTTTTACATTACCCGCTGTCCATTTGCGAAGTACACTTTCGATATATTGCAGCGCTTTTAACGTAAATTTAATCTGATTAAGAATATAATTTCGAAACTGTTCACTCACCAGCGATTCATGTTTAGTCAGCGGCGAATAATAGCCAGAAACGTTTTTCCATGTTGCGCAAAGAGATTGTGCAACTTTACGGAATCGTTCTTTTTCTTGATTAAATTTTTCTTCAAAAATATGAAGTTCTGCAGCTTTTCCACTTTCTAACAGTCGTTTAAGTTCCTTAAAATGGCCGATGATACTATGTTCATCTGTTTCTTCAAATTGACGCACAACAGCATTCACGTTTACCGTGCGATGCGTGACATTGTATAACGTGCGTGGAAGTTCTTGTGCGGACAAAAACATCGTAAAACGAAACGCCTCGCCAAACAAATGTTGTTGGCTTACGATATAAAAATGATTGGTGAATACGAGCGCTGAACTTTGCATGCTTTCAATAAACTGATGATAAAAATAACCATCTTCTACCGATGTACTCGGCGTACACCCAAATCGTTGAACGAGTTCATCAAAACTAAGGCGAACGTTTAACTCTGACAAATCCCCTGTATTCGTTTCGCTTAACCACACACACATCCCCATGAGACGTACAATACTTGTGTACGTTAAATCGAGTTCATCTGCGGACATCGCTTTTTGCAATCGTCCAACGTCGATAAAATGACGTTTCGCTTTTGCTACACCAATCGTTATATTTTGCCCGACTTCTTTTTGTAAAACATCGAGCACACTCATACGATAGTGTAATTCTTCTTCTTTTGAAGCAAACGACATCACAACAGGTTGTTCCGTTCGCTGATGGGTGACGAGTGCGGCAAGTGTGACAATCCACCATTCTTCCTCTACACTATGAAAAGCATGATAACAATTTTTTTCCGCAACAACATTTTCATAGAGCGAAAAGACCGTATTCGTTCGATCTTGACTAAACGTTGGATCGATTGTATCAAATATTTCCTTAACCGCTGCCCAGTCGAGCCATTTTTGGAGATTTGAACTTTGCTTCGATATACTTAATCCACGTATCGTATGAACGGGTTCGGGCAAAGCTTCTTTGTGATACCACTCACAGCCTGCTATAAAATAAATCCAATCACTTTTCAACCTGTCGCTCAAACGATTAATATATGAGATAACCGTTCCAGGCAATGTACTATAGCGTCTTTGTAAAGTTATGAAAATCTCTGCTGTTGCTTTTGCATCATCAATTGCTCGATGGGCGTTATGTAAAGGAATGTGTAGTTGTTCTGCAATATCGCTCAAGCGAAAACTACGAAACGTCGGTAAAAATACTTGGCAAAGTTCGACTGTATCTATTTTCGGCACTAAAAGCGGTTTTTTTCCAACGCGTTCTAATTCTGCATTTAAAAAAGTATAGTCAAAAAACACGTTGTGCGCAACGAAAACACAATCTTCTAATTTTTCGATAACAATATCACTTATCTCCCGAAACGTAGGCGAGGCACTCACCGCTTCGTTATCAATGGATGTAAACTGAACAATAGTTTCTGGTATCGTACGATTCGGTTGAATTAAGCTAGCAAATGTATCTACAATCGCACCATTTTCGACGATACAAATGGCGATTTCTATCATTCTGTCGTCTTCTTTATATTTGTTTCCTGTTGTTTCAATATCGACGATTGCGAATCTCATACAACGTCACCTACTTTCTAACTTGCGCACTTTCTTCTTCAATATAGCGATATTTACTTCAGAATACAAGATACAATTCCCTACTTTTGCAAACGCTGTATGCGAATATGGAAAAAAGAGCACAATAAACTGTGCTCTTTTGAAAAATCAATATATCGTATGCGCTGGTTCGTGATCAATCATTTCAGCGATTGTGTTATTGTGTCCCATAAGCGCAACTTTCGGCTTATGACTACGTGCTTTTTCGCTATCTACAGCGACATATGAAATAATGATCACTGTATCCCCCACATGAACAAGACGGGCCGCTGCACCATTAATACAAATAACACCTGAACCGCGTTCCCCTTTAATCACATACGTCTCAAAACGGGCGCCATTGTTATTGTTTACAATTTGGACTTTTTCATTTTCTAATACATCAATCGCATCCATTAAATCCTCATCGATAGTGATACTACCAACATAATTCAAATTTGCTTCTGTTACCGTTGCTCGGTGCAACTTACCATTCATCATTGTACGAAACATTGTGTAGGTCCCCCTCTACGTCAACTTCTCTATCGTGTAAAAATAATATTATCAATTAAACGGGCCTTACTATACTTTACTGCTATCGCTATAATACACTGTGCATCACTTTTGTTCAACTGTGTAAGTGCTGGAAAAGAGAGTACGTTCAAGTAATCAATCTCACCTTGAAAGTTTTCGTTATAGTACGCTATACTACGTCGTTCTGCTTCATCACCCGCTACACCTGATTGTACAAGGTGCTTGCCAAACGCCAACGTCTTATTTAGTCCTACTGCATCTTTTCGTTCGTCTTCCGTCAAATACACATTGCGTGAGCTTTTCGCTAAGCCATCTTCTTCACGAACTGTTCCTACCGCACGAATTTCAACAGGGAAGTTGTAATCACTCACTAACCCTTCAATGACAGCAACTTGCTGTGCATCTTTGCGTCCAAAAAAAGCAACATCCGGTAAGACGATATTAAACAATTTTGAAACGACAGTAATGACGCCATCAAAATGTCCTGGTCGCGATGCACCACAAAGCACGTCACTTCGTTGCGTAGCTAAAAGCGTCGTATTCCGTTCTGTCGGATACATTTCTTGAACAGCTGGATAAAAGAGAACATCCACACCTGCTGCGCTACACGTTGCCTCATCGCCTACGATATTACGCGGATAGCGATCTAAATCTTCATTCGGTCCAAACTGAAGCGGATTAACAAAAATACTCGTAACAGTCAAATCACATTCTTGTTTTGAAGCTGTCATTAACGCGACATGGCCTTCATGTAAAAAGCCCATTGTCGGCACAAAACCAATGCTATTCCCTTCACTACGTTTTTGTTTGCTCCATTGTTGCATTTCTTTAATCGTCGTAATTATTTTCATAGATTATTTCCCTCCGTAGAGTGTAACAAACGTATCTTTTTCAAGATGAAACGTATGGTCACTTGTCGGAAACTTACGCGTTCTTACTTCATCAACATACGCACTCAAACCTTCTACAATCGGCTGCTTAACAGAACTATAGTTTTTAACGAATTTCGGCATACGATGTTCACCGTACCCAATAATATCGTGATAAACTAACACTTGACCGTCAGTGTGCGCACCTGCACCAATCCCAATGACAGGAATGTTCAACTGCTCTGAAATGTGTGTCGCTACTTCTTCAGGTACACATTCTAAAACGAGCATACACGCACCTGCTGCTTCAACTGCAAGTGAATCGGACAATAATTTCTCGGCCTCTTCTTTCGTTTTCCCTTGCACACGATACCCACCAAGAACGCCCACTGATTGCGGCGTCAAACCGAGATGTGCGACAACAGGAATACCGGCATGCGTTAAGCGACGAATAACATCTACAACTTCTTCTGCACCTTCGACTTTCACTGCTTGTGCACCTGTTTCTTGTATAATTCGTTTCGCATTGCGTAAACTATCTTCCATACTAATATGGTAGCTCATAAATGGCATATCAACGACCGTCCACGTATCTGGCGCACCACGACGTACCGCTCTTGCATGATGAATCATATCATCCACAGTAACCGAAATCGTAGAATCATAGCCTAATACGACCATACCTAACGAATCTCCTACTAAAATACAATCCGCTTTTGCTTGTTGAACAAACAGCGCACTCGGAAAATCATAAGCAGTAATCATTGTAATCGGTTGTTGCTGTTGTTTCATTTCTTGAAAATGACGAACAGTTTTCATTAACAAGTCCTCCCTTTGCATGTATAAAGTGTTTGTAGGTCAGACATCGACGAAGAAAATGTATAAAAAAACAGCCCAATTTCTGCATAGAAAAATGCAAACAAACGGACTGTGTGAGTACAACTATACATTGCATCCTTAGTCCCTGTCTAAAAATATAGATCAAGGCTAAATTTTTAAGAAAAAATTTAGTCAAAGCACGGTGTAGTTCTTTCCCAAGATACTACCCAATTTTACAATAGCGTAATTCTACAGAAAGCGCAACCAATTGGTACGAAAAATCATTTTAGAAAAATATCTCCAGAATATACAAACCGTGTTTCTCCGTCTTCTGTTGTCACTTGTAAACTACCATCGTCATGCAAACGATGAGCAAACGCTTCGTATTCTTCATTCACAGTACGAATTTTCACATTCACTCCGAGTGACACTGCATAGCTTTCCCATAACAGTTTAATGCCTGAAAATCCTTCATTACAAAAACGAAGATATAGGCGCTCGAAATGATTCAAAATAGCAGCCGCAATTTTACTTCGTTCTACGCGTTCACCTACTGCTGTCGATAAACTCGTTGCGATGTGTTGCAACTCTTCTGGCCAATCTTCCGGTGTGTGTAATACATTCGTTCCTACACCAAGAATGAGCGCACGCACGCCGTCAACGTCACCAATAAATTCCGTGAGAATGCCCGTTACTTTTCGACCGTCTATGAGTATATCATTGGGCCACTTAATTTGTGGTGTGAGTGGTGTGACTTCTTCAATGGCCATCGCTACACTTACAGCCATAACGAGTGTTAATTGTGCTGCTTGATGCGTTGGGATGTTTGGACGAAGAATAAGACTCATCCAAACACCCTTTCCTGGTTGGCTTGTCCAGTGTCTCGTCAACCTTCCACGGCCTTGTGTTTGCTCATCACTGACCACAACTACCCCTTCAGATACACCTTCTTCAACGAGTCGATGTGCAACACGTTGTGTCGAATCACAGCTGTGTAAAAACTCAATATGTTTACCGATTGTTTCCGTAGTCAAGTTAAAACGAATACTATTTGCAGTATAGCTATCGCCTTGTTGCAGCAGACGATAGCCTTTTCGTTTGACCGCTTCAATTTCATACCCTTCTGCACGAAGTAGTTCAATGTATTTCCATATGCTCATTCGGCTTACACCAAGCTGATCGCTGAGTGTTTGTCCACTCACCCACTCATCTTGATGACTTCGTAACAGATCAATAAATGCTTCAAGATTGGTTGTTTTCATTTTGGCACCACCTTACGATATTTGATTGTACATTCTCAAGTTGCTTAGTTACAATACGACGTTCGATTTGTTGCAACATCTCTTTCAACCACGGTCCAGGAGAGCGCTGCAACGTTGTTGTTAATACGTGTCCATTAATGTTTATTTCCGATTTGTTTTTTATCGGTAAGTTTGCAAACCGCTGCGTAAGCTCTTCTTCAGACCACGCACTTTGACCAATTAGGCGTAATACCGCATGAATGGTCATTGCGTTTTCAAATCCGTAGCTGTATAGCGCCCAATCGTTCCATTGTTGAACCGATTGAATGCCTTCTACACATTGCAAAATTTTCCGTTGCGTATTGTTTGAAAGCTTCCACGCACGCAATTTTGTTTGCAGACATTCCAAATTCTCTTTATGAAACAAATAAACCCACGCTTCTTCTGATTGGAGTACTTTGTTTTCTGTTTCCGCAAGCTTCAAAATCTCCATTTTCATGTTTTCATAACCCGGGAAATGTTGGTAAACTTCTGTTGCGACAACAGAACGCAGCGCAGTATTCCGATTTTTCCCAGCCAACAATTTATGCCACTCTACTGTCATCCGTTCAATACTAATGTTCTCAAGTAGCGCCTTATTTTCAGCAATGGCTAGCATCACATTTTCATCCAACGAAAAACCGAGTTGACTTTGAAAGCGAAGTGCTCGCAACATCCGCAGCCCATCTTCACGAAAACGATGCGCAGCACCGCCGACTGTGACAATTCGTTGTTCTTTAATATGTTGCGCCCCACCATAGGGGTCGACAATTTCACCATGACGATTCATCGCAATCGCATTCATCGTAAAATCTCGACGCGCCAAATCCAGCTCAAGACTATCCGTCCACTCTACACTGTCCGGACGACGAAAATCGATATACTCGCCTTCTGTTCGATATGTCGTTACTTCAAAACTCTCACCGAAAAGCATCACCGTTACGGTGCCATGTTGCATTCCCGTTGGTATCGTCTTTTTAAAAAGGGTAACCACTTGTTCTGGTTTCGCATTCGTCGTAATATCAATGTCCCCAACCGGAGCCTGTAGGAGCGTATCACGCACACAACCACCGACAAAGTACGCTTCAAAACCATTGTTTTCTAAGATTTCTAAAACCGTTTTACCATTTTCAAAGCTCATTCTTTTCACCCCTTTGCGGAGGTAGATTCGCTACTTTTTCATAGATTGATTCATATTGTGCAACAATCGTTTCAAGCGCAAATTCATTTTGCACGCGCTTTAATCCTTCTTGTTGCATCCTTTTCATTAAATGCTCATCTTGTAAAAGTTTTCGTACATAGCCTGCAAGTTGTTCAATATCTCCAAGCGGCGCAACGTACCCCGTCACTCCGTGTGTAATAACTTCTGGAATGCCACCGACTTCTGTTCCGACCGGCACAACGCCACACGCCATCGCCTCTAATAAAACGAGACCAAAACTTTCTTTTTCACTAAGCAGTAATTTCACGTCGCTAATTGAAAGTAAATCAACGACATTGTCTTGTTTTCCTAATAAAAGAACATGTTTGCATAACCCTTTCGCACGTACATGTTCACGTACCGAACGAAACTCTGGTCCGTCACCTACAAGCACTAGTTTACTCTTAATTGTTTCATGAACAGATGCAAAAACATCCACAACATCATGCAGGCGTTTCACTTTTCGGAAATTCGAAATATGAATAATCACTTTTTCGTCAGGTTGTATGCCTAACATCGCTTTTATGTGTCCGACATCTTTTCGGTAATACACATTGCAATCCACAAAGTTATAGGTAACTTCAACATGTTTTGAAGCACTCACGCGTTCACGTGTTTCTTTTTGTAAGTTCTCACTTACAGCCGTCACCCAGTCTGATCCTTTCACGCCATAGCGGATGATAGGTAGAAGCGTACGATCATCGCCTAAAACGGTAATATCGGTTCCGTGTAGTGTAGTTACAATCCCAAAATGACGTTCACTCATTTGACGAGCTAACAAGCAACACGCCGCATGAGGAACTGCATAATGTGCGTGAACTACATCAAGTTGCTCTGAGTCTACGATTTCCGCTATTTTTGATGCTAACGCTAAATCGTACGGTGGATATTGAAAAACGGAATATCCATTCACTTCTACTGCGTGAAACGCTATGTTCGGATGATAACTTGACAG
>JBOFGC010000264.1:0-2749 GCA_051648945.1 Bacilli bacterium | reverse complement strand
TCCGCAATATTTTCTGGTTGAACGGTCGTTGCACCGACAAGACGAAAATCAGCAGGCAATCCCTTTTGAAAAATATCATGAATATGGACCGGTATATTTGTGTTTTTTGGACTGTAGTAGGCACTCTCAAATTTCACTTTTCGGTCTTCTAATACTTTCAACAACTTATTCATTTGAATGTGATGCAATTCACCAATTTCATCAATAAACAATATTCCACCATGTGCATCACTCACCGCACCCTTTTTCGGTTGTGGTACCCCAGCAGCACCAAGCGCACCTGCACCTTGGTAAATCGGGTCATGTACCGATCCAATCAGTGGGTCGGCAATTGCACGTTCATCAAATCGCGCAATTGTTGCATCCATCTCAATAAACTTTGCATCCACGCGGAACGGCGAATGCGCTAACCGTTTTGCCTCATCTAAGACCAATCGAGCCGCTGCCGTCTTACCAACACCCGGTGGTCCATAAATAATCACATGTTGTGGATAAGGCGAACAAATCGCTGCACGCAACGCTTTAATCCCTTCTTCTTGCCCAACAACCTCGTCTAACTTTTGTGGTCGCATTTGTTCACTCAACGGCTCATTCAATCGAATGTTTCTCATTCTTTCTAATTCTTGCAACTCTGTTTTCGTTTCTTTATCTGCACCAAAACCTAAACTTCGTCCGCCCTTTTGTCCACGTAACATGACCCAAAAATAACACCCCATCATAATCATTACAATCGTTTGTATAATTAAAAATGTACTTGCTAATGACATCTCCATTCGCTTCCCCTTTTCTTTCGCAATTAGCCATTTATTTGTACTCATTGTTGCCATTGCAGAGGGAAAATAATCATTTTTTGGACCGTTATACAAAAAAACTATCACAACTACATCATTGATGTGGTTGCGATAGTTTCAGTTAAAAGTTATGCGCTTGTTTTATCCGTTTCATTAATCGAACTAAAGGAAATTTCTTCACCTGAAGTTGTGATTAATTTTGGTGGTGCTTCTTCACGTACAGTTTCTGCCGTGATAATGCACTTTTCGATATCATCACGTGAAGGTAATTCAAACATTACACTTAACATGATTCCTTCGATGATTGAACGAAGGCCACGTGCACCTGTTTTACGCTCGATTGCTTTTTTCGAAATTTCAGCAAGAGCTGACTCATCGAAACTAAGCTCAACGCTATCGAGTGCTAACATTTTTTCATATTGTTTTGTTAAAGCATTTTTTGGTTTCGTTAAAATTTCAACGAGCGCTTCTTCGTCAAGTGGCATAAGCGTAGCCATGACAGGTAAACGACCGATAAATTCCGGAATTAAACCAAAACGTAGTAAATCTTCAGGAAGCGCATGTTTTAACACTTCGTTGCTATCTAATTCACCTGTTTTTTGATCAGAACCGAAACCAATCACTTTTTTACCGAGACGTCGTTTAATAATTTGTTCGATACCATCAAACGCACCACCGCAAATGAAGAGGATGCTTGACGTGTCGATTTGAATGAATTCTTGATGTGGATGCTTACGTCCACCTTGAGGAGGCACGCTTGCAACTGTACCTTCAAGAATTTTTAATAGCGCTTGTTGTACACCTTCACCACTTACATCACGTGTAATCGATGGGTTTTCACTTTTACGCGCAACTTTATCAATTTCGTCTATGTAGATAATGCCTTTTTCTGCCTTTTCAACATCGAAATCGGCAGCTTGAATAAGCTTAAGTAAAATATTTTCTACATCCTCACCAACATATCCAGCTTCAGTAAGTGACGTCGCATCTGCAATAGCAAATGGTACGTTTAAAATACGAGCTAACGTTTGTGCAAGTAAAGTTTTACCGCTTCCTGTTGGTCCGATTAGACAGATGTTACTTTTTGATAATTCAACATCATCAATTTTCGAGTTCGAATTTATGCGTTTATAGTGGTTATAAACAGCGACACTCAATGCTTTTTTGGCTTCGCTCTGACCGATTACATATTCATCAAGAATTTTCTTAATTTCTACCGGTTTAGGAACTTCGTTAAATTCTAACTGTTCTTCTGGTCCTAATTCTTCTTGTACGATTTCCGTACACAATTCAATACACTCATCACAAATATAAACTCCTGGTCCCGCTACGAGCTTTCGTACTTGTTCTTGTGTTTTGCCACAAAAAGAACACTTTAAATGGCCTTTTTCTTCGTTGAACTTGAACACACCGTTCACCCCTATTCTTTATTAATCTATAGTATGTAGTTATATGTTGAACTACCACCCGCTATTTTAAAAAGAGTGCAAGTGGATTCCTGTGAATACAAGCTAAACTTCTCGTATTTTCACAGGCACTATCCGCAGTTCTTGCGGAGAATACGTTTGTATTGCTGATCGAAATTTACGTAGATAAAAAAAAGTCGCTCTAAGTATTCTTCCCAAATATATTTTTTTTATGTACTCAATCATATATTTAGAAATTTCCGACAACAAATATGGTATGTAAAAGCGATATATCCTTTATTATACGAAATTATGAGCGTTTTGTCTAAGAGTTAAGGGTACAATCAATAGGCACCATTCGTCAAAGTTTTACATATGAAAAAATGGGACGCGGGAAAGTACCCCGCGCCCATGTTTACAAAAAATTAGTTTTTGCGATTTGCAACTAAGAAATCAACTGTTTTGCTTAATACTAAGTCTGATTTGAACATATCAGTGTTCGGGAAGAATCCACGAACTTGCTCAAGAGACATGTTATAAGTTGTAGCTAAT
>JBOFGC010000263.1:0-1522 GCA_051648945.1 Bacilli bacterium | reverse complement strand
CGCCTACTTTTCCGTCGCTATCTAATGCGAAACCGTATTTTGCTGTTAAATGTTTCGGATCAAACGCTGTTGCGCCAACAAGTCCTGTTTCCTCGCCAATCGTAATGATCATTTCGATGCGACCGTGGGGAATGTTTTGCTCTTTTAATACTTCAACTGCTTCAAGTAAAGCTGAAATGCCCGCTTTATCGTCTGCGCCTAAAATTGTAGTGCCATCTGACTTGATATAATCGCCGTCAATTGAAGGTTTAATGCCGTTGCCAGGAACAACTGTGTCCATATGACATGTGAAGTAAATCGTTTCGATTGACTCGTCTGTCGCTGGTACAGCGACGATTAGGTTGCCACTTCCATAGCCTGTTTTACTTTGCGTATCATCTTCAAGCACTTCACAACCAAGTGCTTTAAATTTTGCTTGTAATGCGTCGCTAATTGCGCGCTCTTTGCCGCTTTCACTATCGATTTGGACAAGCTCTAAAAATGTCTCTACAATACGTTCATTTGTTGCCATAATTGGCCACCTCCATGTAAATATGTATCTACCCTATCCTATCATGCCCCGAACACTATTTCAAAAAACTTATTCGTACAATTCATTGTCCAAATCGAAAAAAATTGCTATACTAACCTTCATAATCAAGGTTCAAGGAGAACATAGTATGAAAAAAAATCGCATGAAAATCGTCGTTTGGGTTATGTTAATTTCCATGATTTTATCTACACTACTCGCAGGAATGTCTTTAATGTTCTAATTGTTGTAGTATTGCTCAATGAGCGCGCTCCAACTTTTCGAACTCGAAACAATATAGACACTATCACCAAGTTTCATGTAATCGAACACTTTTTCAACGTCTGCGTTGTGCATACGTACACAGCCGCTACTCGCATACGTGCCAATGCTCCACGGCGCATTCGTGCCGTGGACACCGTACTTTGATCCATTTGTGCCAAGCGCATCAAAGCCAATCCACCGCGAACCGAGTGGATTTTTTGGGTCTCCACCAGGGATGTCGGCCTTAATAAAATACGGGTCTTTTGCTAAAAGCTGTACAGTGAATTTCCCTTCAGGTGTCAGCTCACTACTTCTCCCGGTTGCAACAGGGTATGTTGCAACAACTTTTTCATCCACTACAACAGCTAATTTATTGTTTTGTTTATTCACAATGAGAAGTGTCGCCGCATCACCGAGTGGGCGTAGCCAAATTGTGAATACAAATACGAGACTCAAAAGCATCTGCATTCCTACACACCTCTTGTTGAAAAAACTTCCACCGCAAAAAGGAAAGTGGAAGTTTTCGATAATTACCTATACTATGTGTAAAAATATCTTATTTCATACTGCTTTCTCGTGTAATGAAAAACGAACTTTTCATCATGATGTAGTATTCGAGTTCATCTAAAAATTGGTCGAGATGCGATGCATTTCGGAACTCTTCTTTCGTAGCTGGAAGATCATGTTTTGTCGCATAACGATGAAGCTCGTTTAAACGCACTAACAACGCACTCGTCGTATTCTTATCGT
>JBOFGC010000262.1:0-7718 GCA_051648945.1 Bacilli bacterium | reverse complement strand
TTCATCACTTAGCCCCATGTTATGTTCAATAATATCCCCTTGTACAACCTCAATATATTGCTGCTCTTCCGCAGTAAATGTGCGTACCATTTTTTCTGCTTTCTCGATGTTTCTTGCGAGCAGAATAACTTCATGTTGTTGTTTCACAAAATGTTTTACAAGCTGTCCGCCTAGAAAACCCGTTGCGCCTGTAAGAAAGAGTTTCATAGTCTACGTTCCCTTTCCTAACACAATCTTTCTTACATTATAGTATAGATTACGCTAGCATACTTCGCCAAAATTCTACAAATTGAATAGAAAAATATCCCATACCTAAATTACTACGAAGAATTGGTAATTTGTAGTATACTAAAAATATCATAATTAATCGAAATGGAGTAGATTTCATGGACATTTTCCAGACTCTCGAACAGTACTATCCTGTTTGTGCTATTGAAAAAAAGGAGTGTGAAACCATTCGTTCTCTTCATGCACATTTCGGAGATTCACTGCTTCATAGAAAGAATGAATTCGCGCACTTTACGAGTTCGTCCGTCATCTTAAATAAGGATTTAACGAAAATGCTAATGATTCACCACAACATCTATAACACATGGACGTGGACAGGTGGCCATAATGATGGAAATCCAAACTGTTTAGAAGTTGCCATTACAGAAGCAACAGAAGAGACAGGTATTCAACGTATTACTCCAATACCTGAGATTGCAAGTGTAAACATCCTCCCAGTTGTTGCACATATGAAAAACGACGTACCAATACCAACGCATCTTCATCTCAACATTAGCTACGTCTTACTCGCAGACGAAAGTGAGCCACTCATTTTAAATGAACGGGAAACGTCGAATGTTGCGTGGATTGATGTGGAGCAATTGGCGTCCTATTCAAACGAACCCTACCTAATTGCTCTCTATCAAAAGCACATCGCCTTCGCAAAAATTAGAAAAGGAAATAATTCACGTTTTTGTGATAATTCAGCCAATTTATGATAAACTAGAAAAGTAGGCTTTCTACATAAAATGAATGGGAGATGAGTACATGTTTGGTAAATTAGCGTCAGATGCACTCGGACTTAGCGATATCGGTCGTATTGTAAATCCAAAAGATTTCCACAAAGTTGAATGTGATGATTACATCATGCACGAAAAAGGGGAGAAAATCTATTTCCTCATTAAGAGTAAAACAGATGAGTATTGCTTTACAAACTATGCCCTTCTACACTTAGATGGCGATAGTGCAATGAGTAAGAAACGACTTCTGAAACGCTATGACTACATCAATTGCGATATTTCTCACGTACGTTTAGAAACTGCTGGCACGATTGACTTAGATATCGAAATCAAATTCCGTATCGGTTCACTCGATTTTTCAATTGATATTCATAAAGAATATCTTGAACAACTAAAAGATATTTACAAAACGTTAATTGAAATGAGCATGATTATGGAAGAAGAAAAACGTAATTATGCAACTGTTGAAAAAAGCTTAGCACTCGTTTCAGGTTCTCTTGCTCGTCAAACGACAGAAAAAGAATCATTAACAGAAAACGCTGAGCAACTGTACGGCTTTTTCAACAAAACGCTTCATGCTGCGAAAGTTAGCGCAAATCGCAAAGACTACGGCGAAGTGTTTGAACTGTTTATTAAAAACTAATGAGTGTTGTACATCTGGACGATTTCGTTCAGATGTTTTTTTTATTTTCTGTGACATTTTATCCGTTCATCCGTTTATGTAGTAAGGGAGGTGAGGAACATCAAATCATCCGAAATATACGATCAACATTATCGCGCGGTGTATTTCTATGCATTATCGCTCACTCATAATGAAGAAGAAGCGAAAGATCTAACACAAGAAATTTTTGTTAAAGCGTTATTAAGTACGGAAACACGGACCCATCCAAACTTTAGAGCTTGGTTGTTACGCGTGTGCCGTAATCATTGGATTGATGAATGTAGGCGTAACAAATTCGTCATTTCTGACGAGAAAAATCTACAACACGTACATGCAAATGAAGCGAAGTTGCCGTTAGAACGTCTCCTACATTCTGAAAAAAATCGCGCACTTTACCTTGCAATGCAACAGTTGCCTGACCACATCCGCGATTGTTTCATAATGCATTATTTTTCGGACGTTCCTCAGCACCAAATCGCCTCAATCCTTGGTATTTCTCAAGGGGCGGTACGCACACTTTTTTATCGTGGACGCTTACTTCTAAAAAAATTAATGGAGGAAAAGAATAATGTCTTATTTCAAAGAGATTGTGCTTCGCTACCAACGCGGAGAAGCAACGGACGAGGAAATTGCATTCGTTGAAAATGAAATAGAAAAGAACATACTTCTGAATGAACTTTTAGCTACTAATATATCCATCGAATTAGAACATGAAGAGCAGGCACACCCGAATGAGAACAAAGGAATTGAAAAAGAAGTCAATAAAAAATTAAGAACCGTCATGTGGCGCTCTGTACTCATTATTCTTACGCTTTGGCTTACACTGCACTTTGTTGTTTCGCCAATCATGGACCGTTACTATTACAATCCGATTGAAAAAATAGGGACTGATGCGTCTGGTTATAAACGATTTGAAGTGGACTATATACTATATAATGGTTTATTCTCACCAGGGTATTCACCACGAGTTTACCCTTTCTATCATACAGAAAATCTTGGATTCGGTTCTTATGATATTACTATTTTTACAAACAATTGGTTTACTGGGAAAATGGAAACGTTACCTTTAAGTATAAAACGAGGTACCTCATCCTCTCCAGCACAGTTACGAAGACTCGTAAAATCACTTGCTGTAAATAGTATGGGAGAAGTTCCAGATGTTTTCCACTCAACACTCGATGACCTTAAGAAGCTGCCTGAAGATACGTATGTTAAAGCCATGTTAAGTTTTCCTAAAACCAAATACAAAAGTATTGAAGAAGTATACACACTTCAAGAAAACTATCCTACAATCGATGTCTTTTGGATTGCTATGAACTTTGAACTCGGTTACACAACACCGATTGGGACTACAGCAAGTGGTAGATTTACAAATGAAACTTTTGATGGCGTCACATTCCCAAAACCTATTACTGAAGGAACACTCACAGAAAGAGCAGAATACACACGACAGTATTTTAAAGCAAGCTTGCTTTATCTACAGAAACAACCAAAATTCACTCGAATTTTAGGTGGTCCGTTTATGTATGGATACCAAGAAATATTAGAAGAAGTAGAGAAAAACAACTACGAAAGTCCAGGAATTATGATTTCAATTCGAAAAGATGAGCTTTTAAAAATCATCGAAAATAATCCATCCTATACATTCGCTGTCTATGATACAAAGCTCGGGAACTTTCCAATCAATGAACATAACTAAATCAGTTTCAAAGAAGGAGCGATTGTCATTCGCTCCTTCTTTGAAATCTTCCATTTCCCACATATTCTATTCGAACTTGGGTAAGTTAAAAATGAACTTTTCAAAAGGAGAATACTATGAAAAAAACAATTGCTTCCCTATTTATTTTTTGTTCTTTATTTAGTGCATTAATCGTTCATGCGAGTGACGATGGCGTTGTACCTTCCGTTCCAAAAACGGAATTTGAACCGAAAAACATTCTTATTCAGGGACACTGCCAGACGAAAGAACGCAACGTATGGGCTATTCGAAACAAATCAAAACAGACCATTGACGTATCCTATCGTCCAAAAAATGGCACGAACTATTCCATGGTTGAAGTGCATCCAAATCAGACAACACTCATTTCGACGCCGTCAACCCAAGGTGATACGGCAACTTTTCTATTTGAAAATTATACACGTGATGTAACTGTTCGCTTTAAAAATGGTTGTACACCGCTAGAAAATAACAAATCTCGATGAAAAAAAAACACCAACTTTACCTTCGAAGTTGGTGGTTTTTCTGTTTAAAATTTCATATTCAATCCATCCGTAATACTAAGACAATCTCGCATTCTTCATTTTCTTAAAACTTCCACGCACTAACCAAATGCCAAGAAACAATGTTAAACATTCGGCAAATGGTATACTGAGCCAAATCCCCTCGATACCGAACAAATACGGCAACGTTGAAATTCCAATCAGCATACAAACTATACCACGACTACTGCTAATTATCGCTGACTTTCCAGCTTCACCAATCGCAGTAAAATACCCAGAGCTCACGATATTTGCTCCATTTAATAAAAAGGCAATGGCGTAAATTTTTGCACCCACAGTTGCAAGTGCAATTGCCGTTTCACTATTTTCGTGTGCAATAAACACTTCAATAAGACGCTGACTAAACGTAAGAAACAACAGAAAGAGAACGATACCTATTCCTGCAGCAACCCCGTAACCTAATTTTAACGTCTTTTTTACACGATGAAAGTTCTGAGCTCCCCAATTGTAACTTAGAATTGGACGAATTCCTTCTGACATGCCGAGTAGTACAGCGATACCGATAAATGAAATAAAGTTAATACTCGCAAAAGCGGCAACACCCGCTTCTCCTGCATAACGCATAAGTGCGATATTGAAAACAAAGGTAGTAATACCTGTCGCTAATTCCGCAATCCCCTCTGATGAACCGTTATATAAAATACGTCCAAGTAGTTTATAGGAAAACACACCTTTACGAAGTGCAATTGTTTTCTGTTTAAAAAATAATGGCCAACACATAAGGATAAAACCAATACTAAATGCAATCCCTGTTCCTAAAGCAGCTCCGGGCACACCAAGACTTAGTTTCACAATAAAAATATAATCGAGAATGACATTGAGTATAACTGCACCGATTGTTACGTTCATCGCATAGACAGGATGTCCGCTAATGCGAAGCGTATAATCTGCATAAAACATACCCGAGAATAAAGGTAAGAATAGCGATAGCGTTTGAATATAGCGTATAACATCGTCTGCTAATAAATCATTTGCTCCTAACAAATACGCAATTTGCTCACTGCAAATGAATGTGAGTGCCGAAACGACGATTGTGAAAAGAAAAAGAGCAATCGCACCTGTTCGAAATGCATCGTTCATTCCTTTTTCATCGCCTTCTCCTAATTTAATGCCCATAACACTTTGACTTCCGACACTAACGACTAGACTAATCGCAATGAGTAGACCGAGAAACGGCATGACAAGATTAATACTCGCTAACGCGTTCGCACCTTCATAACGACCGAGAAACAAACCGTCGATGATTGTGTAAATCCCCATAAATAGTAGACCAATAATTCCTGGTATTGCATATTGAACAAACAACTTCCCAATAGAAGCTGATCCAAGATGTTCGTTATTGTTGTTTTGATTCATAATTGTACTCCTTTGTTTTACTCCTAACAAAGCATACACGTTGGAGTAACTCTAAGGTCAAGGAAAATATTAAAAACCCCCGAACTGCTTCGTACAAAGCGTTTCGGGAGTTTCATATCACTTCGAATGACTACTCAATAAAAAGTCGCCAAGTTGATTCCATTCCGCAGTATCTTGTTGCTCAGGTAGCGATTTGATTGTAAATGTTGCACCATTTTTTAAAGTAAGATCGATTTGGTTGCTGTCACCTTTTGCTTGGCGCCCGATGTATGCAATTTGAGAAAGTTCTAAAACATCCGATTGGCTCACATTATTTTCAACATATGTCGCAACGAACGTTTCATTCTCTACGTGTACTTTTCCTCTGATTTCAACATTCCCTTTTACAATCAACGCTAATACACCATGCTTTTTTACGCTTTCACTCATTTCCATCCGCTCCTCTCAATTTGCATATCCGTTCATCATTTTATGCACAAGGAGGGGAAGAAATGTGTGTATTACTCTAAACTCCTAAAAATTATCGTTTAGATGTGTCCGAAAAACTTGTACGAAATCATCATTCTTAGCGATTGCATCACATAAGATGATGTCAAATTGACTGACTTCTGCAATCGCTTTCTTAATCGCACGCAAATGTTCGCCGTCAAAAAGAAGATGTGGAATAACATACGTTTTTACGCTTTTTTTCGTTTCAAGCAAACTCTGTAATTTCGGTGTGTTAAATTTCAAATGCGCATCCCTAACCGTAGCCTTTGGCAGTTGCTTGCGCATCATTTTAATTAAATCTTGAATTTCAGTATTCGCTTGTTGCATTCGACTCCCATGAAAAACGACGATGATTTCTGAATCTTCATCGTGATTAAATCCCATTCTTTGAAGGGATGCAATCATTGCATCGACTACACTTTGCTTAGCACCAAGTGGCGGTGTCATTGAAAAAGTTATCTCTGTAAATTTACTTCCCATTTCTTCGATAATTTTTGGAATATCTCGAATGACATGTGCACCTGACGTTAAAAATAGCGGAGCAATAGTAATGTGCGATACGCCTTGTGACCCTAACTCTTCAATTTTCGTCGCAATTGACGGTGTGCCTGATTCTAAGTATGCAATGGCTGGTGTGCCTGATTGAAATTGATGTGCTATGTTTGTAGCGAGCAGTTCAAACCATTCATTGGCATTTGGCTCTTTACTTCCATGACCTGTAAAAAGGATTACCTTCTTCTCCATCTACTTACCTCTCCCCTTTGAGTACGTGAAGTATATCTTTGTATGACGGTAAAACGAGTGTTTCTTCGGGTAGTAAAGCTGCGATACTTTCTCCCATTGCAATGCGTACTGTTGGTTGAATATTTTCGTTGTTCACCAATTGCTCATACACAGAAACACTTTTACAACTCGGAAAAATAACCGTATCAATTGGTGTCTCAACAAATGCACGTTCTGCGATTTCAGTATAACGTGAATCAACTTGAAGGTCGTGCGTTATGATGTGTGGTACACAAAGATTGATTTTATCTTGTCCATTACAAAGAATAACATGGTTTTCTAACGTTGTTGCATCGTTGCGTATGCTACTTTGAATGCCGTAATCGTCTGCTAATTTTCGCTGCGTTTTTTTCGAACGAACGACAATCGTTCCAGTGATGTGGCGAATATCTTTTCGATATGTTTTAAGATTATGCATGAACACATCGATACTTTCTGGATTTGTGAATTCTAATGTTGTTGCGGAACATGCGATGTCAAGTTGCTTCTCACTAATTTCACACTGCACGCTTTTCCACTTCGGATATTCTAAAACGTCCGCGCCTTGTTGCTTTAGTTGTTCTGCTATACTACTTTTTTCAATGCCTGTCCGGACAATAAGAATGTTTCGACCATGTAGTGGTAATTTTTCAAACCACGCTAATTTTTCACGTAGCGCTACCGTTTCGCCTACGATTGTTAGCGCAGGATTAGGAATTTCGTTTTGCTTTTGAAGAATTGGCATACTTTCAAGTGTCCCAAGTAGAACGCGTTGTCTGCTGTATGTTCCCCAGCCAACAATCGCTACTGGTGTATTTTTATCACGTCCAGCTTCAATGAGTTGTTCACAAATATGGGGTAGATTTTTTATACCCATATAAAAAACGAGTGTATCTATGCCCTTTGCTAATGCGTTCCAGTCTACATCTGGATGACCGTCGCCACGTGCGGAATGAGCTGTTACAAACGCTACTGAACCAGCTACATCTCGGTGCGTCACCGTTATTCCCGCATATGTACTCGCCGCAACTCCAGAAGTGATACCTGGTACGATTTCGTATGGAATATGATGGTTATGTAACGCTTCACACTCTTCTCCTACACGACCAAAAATACTTGGGTCTCCTCCTTTCAGACGCGTAACACATTTCCCCTCTTTTGCA
>JBOFGC010000261.1:0-4763 GCA_051648945.1 Bacilli bacterium | reverse complement strand
AAAACAACCCACTTCCCAAAACACTAGGAAGCAGGCTGTAAATTCATCATTTAATGTGTTTGTCCACCAACAACGACAATATCTTGTTCCGTTGCAATGGCAGATGCAATGGCAATTTCTAGCCCTTTAACGATAACGTCGAGCGACATGCTCGCTGCTCCAGGGTGGTTCGCTGCTTGGAGAGGTAAATATGGTATGTGTATAAAACCTCCACGCGTAGAACTTTGGCCCGTTGCAATACTATGCATTAATGAATAGAAAATATGGTTACATACAAACGTTCCGGCAGTATGTGATACACTTGCTGGAATACCCGATGCTTTCAAATCTTGAACCATTGCTTTTAATGGTAACGTTGTCCAGTACGCCACAGGACCATCCTCTGCAATCGCAACATCAATTGGTTGCGACCCATCGTTATCTGGGATGCGTGCATCGTCTACATTGATTGCAACACGTTCGATTGTGATGTCTGGGCGTCCGCCTGCTTGTCCAACACAAATCACTAGTTCTGGTTGAAATTCGGCCATTAGTACTTGAAGTGCTTTGGCTGAGCGACCAAAAACAGTTGGAATCATACGGCTAACTACACGCCATCCGTTAATTGTTTTTCCATCTAAAAGTTTTACACTTTCCCAAGCTGGGTTTGTTTTTTCCCCACCGAACGGGTCAAAACCTGTTAGTAATACTGTACGCATAATTTTCCTCCATCAACAAATCTCTAAAAATTGTAAACTAGTACATACATTAATAGCATGTTTATAATGAACACGGAAACTGCAATTGGGATTTGTGCTTTGATTACAGCATTTTTATCTTTTAAATCGAGCAACATTGCCGGAACAATGTTAAAGTTTGCTGCCATTGGTGTTAACAATGTACCACAATAACCTGCAAACATGCCAAGTGCTGCCATGATTGCCGGGTTACCGCCATGTTGCATCACGATAAGTGGCAAACCAATTCCACCTGTAATTACTGCGAATGCAGCAAAGGCATTTCCCATAACCATTGTAAATAGCATCATTCCGAAACAATATGCAAATACTGCAACAAACGGAATGTGCGTAGGAAGTACTTTTCCAACAATTTCTGAAACGACGTCACCCACACCTGCTTGTGCGAAAATACCACCAAGTGCTGCTAACATTTGCGGCAGAATAACAGCCCAACCAATTGCTTGAAGAAGACGACTACCTTCTTGTACCGGTTCTTTTACTTTTGCTTTCGTAATTAGCATCGCTACAATAAAGGCGATGATTGTTGCTAAACTTAAACTTATGAGTGTCGTTTGGCTTGAATCGATGAAACTGATTGAACCAAACGTAATTTTTGCCAACGTGAACGTTCCAACAACTGTTAGAATTGGTATAAGTAATGCTGGAGCAAAAATCTTATTTCCTAATTTATCTGCATGTTCTTGCGCTTTATTTTCAGTTGTTTCACTTTTTCCAGCGGTAACTTTATTGAACGAAGCAATAATTACCATACATAAAACAATAATCCCTACCCAAAACGGCGGTATCTGATTTCCTAATAGAAATGTAAGGGAAAATAATCCCCAAAATGCGCTCGAACCAAGACGATTCGGATGCGTCTTATCAAGGGCGATGCGCACTGCAACGGCAGCAACAACGACACCAATTAATAAATAGATTGTATCTAACGTAATTAAATTCATTTTTATTTTGCCTCCTTAGAAGACTTTGCAGCGAGTCGATCAATATAGCGGTCGAGTTGCCATAAACGGAACGCACCTACGAAGAAAACAATGAGCGATGTTGGAATAGCCCAAAGTGCAATGTTCCAAATCTCAATGTTAATTCCGTTTGAATCGAAGAACCCTTTCATTAGAAGCACACTTCCAGCTGCAACGAATAGATTTTGTCCGAAGAAATAGGCAGCATTTTCTGATGCGGCAGCCATTGCACGGATTTTGTATACTGCTTCGTCAGGTAAATTTTTCACTTTTGCACGTGCCGCTGCTTCTGCCATCGGTACAATCAGCGGCCGTATCATTTGTGCATGGCCCCCTACATTAATGCCTAGAGCAATTGTAGACTGACGTACAAACATGTACAGTAACGTTAAACGACCTGCTGTTGCATTTTTACTTTTACTAATCATTGTTTGTGCACGTTCTTTTAAACCATATTTTTCAAGAATACCGATTACCGGGAGTGTGAGAATAATCGGAAAGCTCATATATCGATTTTCAATAAAAAATTCTCCAAACAATGTCATTATGTCTGTGAAACTTAGTCCAGCAACTAGACCAGTTAAGATTCCAGCGACCATGACAACGAGTAATGTATTGAAGCCAAACATAAAGCCCACTGCTACTACTAAAATACCAATTAATTGCATGTGTATAATCTCCTCTCTCAATTACTTTTATAAAAAGTAATGTTGAAAGTATAGCATACAAAATTACAAATCCTCCCAAATTTGTTCTCTTTAAAATATTACGTCAACGTCCTTATTTATGCCACATTTGCCTTTTTCGCCATGACTGCTAATCGCTTTTCCAATCGCCAAAAACGATACCAACATACGAGGTACGCACATACCGCTGTTGGAATTCCCCACATCGCCATGTCCCACAGATCTACATCGACGCCATTTGCATCAAAAAAACCTTTCATCAGTAGATACGCGCCTGTCGCAATAAAAATATCTTCACCAAAAAACCACCCAGTATTATCTGCCGCTGCGGCATGGGCACCAATTTCATCTTTCATTTCTTTCGTGCATATGCCATATTTTGTTTGTGCAGCTGTTTCACACATCGGAGCTACTAACGGACGTACCATTTGAGCATGACCACCAATACTTAAACCAATCGATGCTAGCGATTCTCTTATAAACAAGTACACTAACAAAATTCGGCTTGTTGTTGCACCTTGTGCACGATGGATCATTTTTTCCGCTTGTTCTTTCATTCCGTAGCGCTCAAGAATTCCAATGAGCGGTAAAATGAAGACAATCCCTATCGCCATATAACGACTATCAATAAAGAATTCACCAAACAATGTCATCAGTTCTGAAAATGTCATCCCACTTACAAGCCCTGTCGCAATTGCACCTACCATAATGACGAGCAATGTATTCCAGCGTAACGCAAAACCTAGCGCCACGATTACGATTCCTATTAGTTCCATCGCACTCTCTCCTTACAAATATTTACTCTATGCATTGTACCAGTGAAAATATTCTCTTACAATAACATTCACTAGAAATACATAACCTTCCAATCAAAACCTAGGTCTTTTTACACACCCTCTTAAAAACTTTACACTACAAATCTACTGTTTTCATTCAGAAAGAAGGAGTTTTCCTACAAAATGGAGAAATAGTAGAAGCATTATGTAAACAAAGGAGGGACAGAGTGTGATAAAGTCTACACTTACAAAAAAGATAACACTGCTCATTGTTGTCATATTAATTCTCGGAATGGTAGGACTGACTGCCACAACGTATTTCCTAACGCGAAACCTCATCCAAACACAACTTGATACGCAAATGGAAACAGATTTATCGCTTGTTAGTTCTACAATAGAAAATAGTTTAAATGCGAATGCAACAGCTGCAATAAGCCTCGCACGGATTATCGAAAGTAGTTATACAGATTTTGACATATCTGATTATGAGCGCTTGCTTGTAAGTTATCCAAACGCGACGCCGGATACAGTTGGAGCTGGTGTTTGGTTTGAACCATTCCAGCAGGACAGTCAAAAACGTTATTTTGGTCCTTACGCCTATCGAAGTGACGAAGGAATTCAATTCACCGAAGAATACAACACCCCAGCATATGACTATCACAATCAATATTGGTATAAGATGGCAAATGACGTGGCACTTGATGTCGTTTGGTCAGCACCTTATTTCGATCCCATTTCGAAAATTACGATGATTACAGCTAGCGCCCCCTTTCATAATAAAGACAGCAAATTTATTGGAGTTACTACAACCGATATGGATTTGAGTAATATCTCTGTTCAAGTTGGTTTAATTTCTTTGCAAAACAATGCCAAGATTACGATAATCGATGAATTTGGCACGTATGTCGTAGCTGATAAGCAACACAAAGCAATGAAAGATAAAATTACGGAAAATTCAAACAAAGAAGTGCAACAAGTCGCAAGTAAAATTCTAGAAACCGGTGAAGGAAAGCGAACTTTCACTGAAAATGACGAAGAATGGCATACGTTCTACAAAACGATTCCAGGAACAAAAATGATAGCACTAATTACCGTTTCAAGTGCTGAAATTCATGCACCGCTTACACAATTACTCATTACTTCTGCACTTATTACACTTGGTTTTTTAATTCTAACCATTTTGATTATCGTTACTTTCACAACGATTCAACTCAAACCGCTTAGTGAGATAACGACGCAAGTACGTGCAATAGCTGATGGTGATTTAACGCAAACTATTTCTGACGAACTTCTACATCGACGGGATGAAATGGGTGAAGTAGCTAACGCCGTTAAGAAAATGCAAACAGAATGGAAACTAATGGTGCGCCATGTAAAAAGTTCGATCTTCCGAATCACAGATCAAAGTAACGAGCTCGAACTTGTCAGTTCCGATTTATCCGACAAAACAGTAAATGTATCTTCTGCAATGCACGAAATACAAAAAGGTACAGAATCACAAGCACATGACCTTGTGAATATTTCAACGTTAGTGCTTACCTTCGTTGATGACATAAAAAATATGTTGAACCTCACCGGAGAAATTATTGGTTCTGCTGCTGA
>JBOFGC010000260.1:0-1543 GCA_051648945.1 Bacilli bacterium | reverse complement strand
ATTCAGATGTATATGTACGTTTTTCTAGCCCAACAGATGTAGAATATGTTGTTGCAACAGAAGAAGGAATTGAAAAAGACGAGTGGTTGTCTGAAATTTATAAAGCAGAATTAACGCTATAGAACATAACCATGAACGCAAGCGTAGCCTTTTTCACAACCCATGGATGAAAAGGTTTAACGCGACCAAGACACTTCGATGAAGGGTACGGAGACAGGCAACGGAGACTCCCGCGGAATCAGGCGGAAACGTGAGACCCCACAGGAGCAGTTTTATCGCGACGAGGAGGCTCACGGCCGCCCCGCAGGACGCGGAGTTGCCTGGCACAGTACCCCAGCTCTACACAAACATACGCGAGAATCAGTTATTTTCATAGAAAATAAATCCCCAACCACTAGTGCATACTAAAGTAAAACAAAATGTTCATAATGTCGTTTTAATTTCGCCTAAAATTATGTTAAAATAACGGAATGAAAGTTACTGCGAGAGGAATGAAGAAATGAGTATGGGAAGTGAGCGTTATTCGCTCGTGTTTGGTGTTTCAATCTATGATATTTTTGGGTTTACAGATAAAAAGTATCGCCCATTTGATTCGAACCCTGGTTCTGTAAAAGTATCATTTGGTGGAGTGTGTCGTAATATTGCTGAAAATATGGCCCGTATGAACGTGAACACGAAGTTTATGAGCATTGTTGGAAATGATGACAAAGGTACAAACATCATTTCACACGCAAAAAAAATGGGCATCGACATGAGTCCAACGATTGTCGTAGAAGGTGGAAGTACACCCACGTATTTAGCGATTATTGATGAAACTGGGGAAATGGTAAGCGCGGTCGTTGATTTAAAAATCGCATCGCAAATTACACCAGAACAAATTGATGAAAAAAGTGAAATTATTGCAAATGCGGAATATATGTTTTTTGACGCAGATAATCCAGAAATCATTGAATATATCGTGAAAAAATTCCAAGGACAATCGCATTTTGTATTGGATACGTGCTCTACTGCAAAGGCAAAGAAACTTAAAAATCTCATCCCATATTTTCACACGATTAAACCGAATCGTTATGAAGCGGAAATATTGTGTGGATTTTCAATCGAGTCGGAAGAAGATATTCGTAAAGCAGGTCAATGGTTTATTGATCAAGGCGTTCAAAATGTCTTTATCAGTTTAGATGCAGACGGTATTTACTACAACAACGGTCAAGAAGAAGGAATTCTCTGTGCGCAAGACGTAGATGTAGTAAACGTAACAGGTGCAGGAGATGCGTTCGTTGCAGGTCTCGGTTATGGCTATACACATGACTTAAATATTCGTGAAACAGTGAAGATTGCTGTTACATTAAGTATCATCACAATCAGCCACGAAGAAACGATCCATCCGGAACTTGCGGAGAACTATGCATTCACATTCAAAGATAAAATGAAGTGGAAAGAAGTTATTTTTTCTTAAATGTACAAGCTGTTGTAGACTCAGGAAACTGATTTTTACACAGCTTTTTTTAGTTTCTACACACAAGGGAATAGTAAGTGTATGTTA
>JBOFGC010000259.1:0-3122 GCA_051648945.1 Bacilli bacterium | reverse complement strand
GGCTCGCGTATGTTTGTGCGGAGCTTGGGGTACTGCGCCAGGCAACTCCGCGTTCTGCGGGGCGTCACTGTGCCTCCTCGTCGCGGTAAAGCTGCTCCTGTGGGGTCACACGTTTCCTCCTGATTCCACGGGAGTCTCCGTTGCCTTTCTCCGTACCCTTCATCGAAGTATTGATGGTCGCGTTAAAACTTTTCATCCATGGGTTGTGAAAAAGGCTACGCTCGCGTTTCACGGACATGTTCTAAGAAAAATATTGCATAATGGTATTGCTTAGTGATATAGCGACGTTTGCGTGTGTTGTTGGTGAATTGAGTATTTTCAATTCAGATGGATTGCTTACAAATCCGATTTCTAACAGAACAGCAGGAATGGTATTGTTTCGTAATACCGAAAAGTTACTGTTGTACAGTCCACGATTTGGTGTTTTTAGTGCTTGTTGTAGGCCGTAATTCATTTGTTTTGCGAGCGTGAAGCTGTTTGATTTTAGGTAATGAACTTCAAAGCCTGCTGCTTTTGGTGTTGCTGAGTTATGATGTACGCTAATAAATAGGTCTGCGTTCACTTTTTTGCTAAATGCGGCACGTACCTCGAGTGGTAAGAAAATGTCGGTACGTCGTGTCATTACGACATTTGCACCTAGCATCTGTAATTGTGACTCGAGTTGTAGAGCGACTGCTAGATTTAAGTTTTTTTCATAAGTTTTACCTGAACCAATGGCTCCAGTGTCATGGTTTCCGTGACCTGCATCAATGACAATTGTTTTCCCTTGTAGAGGTGTTTCGGTTGTTTCTGTTTGTAATAACCAGTCGTTGAAAATACTACTCGTAAGATTTTTAGAACGGCTAATCCATCCAAGGTTCCCATTTCCTCGATCAATTTGAACCATTGTCGATGTGACTGCATGTATCGCAAATGATGAACCAACGGGGAGTGTAGTTAGCACTGTTGAACTTGTCGTTGGTTTTGTATACACTGTCGCATTTTTATCTGAAATATAGACAGATGTTAACCAGTTTGTAGAATTAGCTGTCGTATCACTCCGTTTAATCCACCCCTTACTTCCATTTATATCGATTTCATACGCATCTTTCGTAGTCTTAAGAACGGATAGAATTGTTCCATAGGGAATAGCTGAGATTGTAGTTGTAAAACTCTGATCCCAAACATTTGCTGAATTGACACTTATCCAAACGACATTGTTTGGCTGAATGGATAGTTTGTCCGATTTTTCTACCCAAAACCGTTCGTTTCCGAGTAGAATACAAAAATAATTGCTTGTTTCGTGTACAACGATGAAGGTCTCATTGAGTACTGATGTTCGCAATACTTCCTTTGGCTCAATAAGTGAAGTAAAAAGAGGGATGTCGCTAGCTAAAAAGTAGCCATTTCCTAGAAAAGTACGATTTACATCAGGTGTTGGTTTGTTTAAGCGGACGGTTGAGTTATGAATCCATCCGGTCGTTTTTGCATCTACCTGTACGTTATACCAATCTTTTTGTTGAGAAAGCATAGTCATTACATCGCGACTCTTTTTTGTAGCAATGACTTTACCAGAAAGCGATGGCGTTTGGCGTACATTTGCACTCGGAACAGTGACGATTACTTCATTCGGAAGGTACTGTGCGAAACTAAATGTCGGATATAGTGTTATAGATAGTAGTGTGATGAAAAGTATGCAAAGTAGTTTTTTCATAGAGTCCTCCATTTATTTTTGTAAAATTCAAACTTTTTTTAATGTATCTCCTTATATAGTAGTGAAAGGAGGTGATTGAATGGTTACGACAACAGTTAAAGAAGTCGCAGTATCGATTGTTTTTGAAACGGGCGTGAATGAAAAAGGTGCCGCCGTATTTGAGAAAAAGCGTATTCGTAATGTAAATCCAGCAGCAAATGTTTCATCTGTTTATGCGTTTGCAAAATCGTTAGCAGAGTTTTCTACGTATCCAATGGTAGAAGTAAATACCCAGATTGTAAATTTATTAGAAAAGGATGGTGAATAAGTATGAACCAAACATTAGAGTTTGAATTTCAAACAGTTGGAAATCGCCCGTTTAAAATTATTGTTGAAAATCCAAAAGCAAATGTAACAGCTGCACAAGTTCAAGCATTTGCACAAGCGACAATTGGAAACAATGTGATCCAAACGAGTTCTGGAAACTTGAAAACTTTTACTGGCGCTGTGTACATTGACAAAAAGATTAGTAGTATTTAAGCATGACAGAGTGGTTAGATAGTCTTGGTAATGTTGGGTTTCCAATTGTAATTACCTTTTATCTTCTCTTTCGAATTGAGAAGAAACTAGACAGCGTAGTGCAGCAACTTACGAACGGAAAATAAAAGAGAGCAGAGGCACTGTGTGGGCAGTGCCCCTGCTTTTTTTAATCAAAAACAATTTTCATTAGTGTTATGACACCATCGTCAGCGTTTGCAATGGTTTCATTGAATGTTTCATTTGCTGCAGATTGATTTTGAACCGTAGCACTCACTTCTTCAAGTGTCGCTGAAGTTTGTTCAATGGCAAAAGCAAATTCATTCACTGCACTCTCAACTTGTTGGGTGTCAGTGTGTATCATTTTTGCAAGGTCATGAAAGTGAATGACTTCACTTTCTAAAGATTGCATGTTTGTATGAATACGTGAGAATAAAGTATGCGCTTCGATACTTAGTGCGATGTTTTGTGTGAATTCTTCACCTATTTTTTTCATATTACTGTCTGTGACTGTGTTCGATGCTGTAATTTCCTCTAAATTTCTAGCGATATCTTCTGCTGTTTTTTGCGTAGTATCAGCAAGTTTTCGTATTTCTGTCGCAACGACACTAAATCCACGGCCACTTTCACCAGCACGCGCTGCTTCAATCGAAGCGTTTAGCGCAAGTAGATTTGTTTGGGATGTGATATCACGAATTGCTTTTAAAGAACGTCTAGAAGCATCTACTTTTTCTGAGAGTGTTATAATCTCAGAACTCATCGTCAAAATAAGGTGTTGAAAGCTTTTCATTCGTTCTGTTAAAAGGGTAACTTTCTCATTCCCAGCCGTTGTATGCGTAACGGTACTATTTGTTTGAGAAGAAATACTCTCTACTTTATCGGTCATTTCTTTCACAAGGGAATTTGTATTCGT
>JBOFGC010000258.1:0-1936 GCA_051648945.1 Bacilli bacterium | reverse complement strand
AAATTAGAAACACTTGGTGATAAAGAACGCAAAGGGCTTCTATGGGCAGGTATTTCATTTGTCGTAACATGTGCTCTTCTTTCATTATTAGTATTACCAGAATGGGGTCCATTACGTGGTGAAGGTACACTTTTAGAGTCACCATTCTTTAAAAACTTAGTTCCAGTCATTTTAATTATGTTCTTAGTTCCTGGTATTGTTTACGGCTACATTGCACAAACAATTAAAAATACAACAGACATTGCTAAACAATTAACGGAAACTATGGTATCTATGGCTCCTTACATTGTCTTAAGTTTTGTTGCGGCACAGTTTGTAGCTTATTTCACAAAGTCAAATATGGGCTTAGTATTAGCAGTAAAAGGTGCTGAAGTTCTCGAAGCAAGTGGATTAAAAGGAATTGCATTAATCATCGGATTTATTCTTGTGAGTTCCGTTATTAATCTATTCATCGGTAGTTCAAGTGCAAAATGGGCAATCATGGCACCAATTTTCGTACCAATTATGATGCAATTTGGTTACTCTCCTGAGCTAACACAACTTGCTTACCGTATTGCAGACTCGTCAACAAATATCATTTCACCATTAATGGTGTACTTCGCAATCGTTATTGCGTTTGCGCAAAAATATGATAAAAACGCTGGTATCGGTACACTTGTTACAACAATGTTACCATACTCAATCGCGTTCCTACTCGGCTGGATTGTCATGCTCCTCATTTGGATGGGCTTTGATTTACCACTCGGACCAGGTACGTCAATGTTTTACGGCGGATAAGATATACGAAAAGACACATGTCGATATGGCATGTGTCTTTTTTTAAATCATTTACATATTATTTTTTACGATCGCTTTTTTTATCATTTTGTCATGAAATTCACGTTTTTTTCTTGTGTATACAGCTAAATCTTTCATGCTACGATTTTGATAATATTGTTTTATTGTGTTATATTGAGCTCGAGCATTACTATTACTTTGCAAATAATTTCGGAATAAGATAGCTTCATTCCAATGATGACTTGTAATCGGCACAAAATAAATGCGATGTGTTTCTGTTAAGCCACTTCTGTTTAAACCAATTTTTGAAAAACAGACAACACATTCATCCAAAAACAGAGGAAATGAATGATAATGAAGTTGACGTAACCCCTCCATATCAATTTGTTTCAACACACCTAGTGAGTCGATGCCTATAAAAATATCAATGATTGGTTGGGAGTCCATCATCTTAATCGATGTCCCACCCACATGTTGAATATCAACAACAACTGAACCTAACAACGCAACTAATCGGTCTTTTTCAAGTTGAAACTGCTTATGCCACTCGCCTCGATAAGACTGTAAGCGTATTCGTTCCTTTGTTTCATAAAGCATATGCACACCACCCTGTAATTCATATTATATGCAAGAAAATTCCTCATCGAACACACCCACACATCCTACATATGGGAATTTGCAATATGACGTCCTAGCATCTTCACAAAAACGACCACATCTCAATTTAAACATCCATCTATAATTTACATTGCATTTTCAGCAACAAAATTCCACATAACACCAAAGCACAACTTAAACAAAGCCCTTTTCACAACCCAAGGATGAAAAGATTTATCGCGACCTTCAACAGAGTACGAAATACGAAGAAAAGCAACAAAGACTTCCTCGAAATCAGACGGAATCGTGTGACCACACAGGCGCAGTTTTCACCGTAATGCTCACGGAGCAGTCTAGCATAACACAATCATACGCGAGCTATCATTATTTTCATAGAACATAACCATGAACGCGAGCGTAGCCTTTTTCACAACCCATACATGAAAAGGTTTAACGCGACCAAGACACTTCGTTGAAGGGTACGGAGACAGGCAACGTAGACTCCCGTGGAATCAGGCGGAAACGTGTGACCCCACAGGAGCAGCTTTTCCGCGACGAGGAG
>JBOFGC010000257.1:0-4137 GCA_051648945.1 Bacilli bacterium | reverse complement strand
GACAGTCTTAAAAGATGTATTGAAATACGCTCCAAAATCAATTGAGCTAAACAAAGCGACTACCGCAGATGAAGCAGAATCAACGCAAGTAACGACAATCGATGGCGAAGTGATCAATGCGAGCTTTGAGGTGAAATAGGTTCGAACAACTGTTCAGAGTAAACGGAGTAGTTCGAAGTAAGAGTTAAGTAAACTTAAGTAGAACTAAGTAAAAAGTGGTTGTTTCCAATTAGGAAATGACCACTGTAAATGGGGGGTAACAATGAAAGAGAGCGCTAATTTTTGCGAACATCCACTTGAAATAAAATTAGTTAGAATTTTGAACGGACAAATTGTCGATATCTTGCTAGAGAATTTTGACGAAGATGATCTAGAAGTTTTTTGTAAAGTGAACGAGTTTGATTTTGAACGATTCTTGGATAGATATAGATTTTCTAAAATGAAGATGCACGCTAGAGAAGTGACTTACTCGAGGTTACGTGCTTGTAAGGCGAGTTGTGTTGAACAAATATCTTTTCGTTTATTTGAAAAGTGCAAGGAGGAACTATGCAACTTAAAGAATACAAACAACTAATAAAATTACTTGAGAATTTCCCGAATTTGGAAATTTTCATAGAAGAAATGTATCCTAACGTACATGATGAGTATCCAGGTTCGCCAATTGAGTGGTTGCCAGAATTTGTTTGCCTTGCGTTTGAAGCTTTTAATATCAGCGATTTCGACTATATGCTCGATAAAGAAGTTGTCGAATTCAACGTAGATTTTAAAAAATATGAAGTGCAAATAATTGTTCAGGACTTAGCAGAGGAGCAATAGTATGCCAGTTGTTATCAAGGTGGAAGGAATAGACATGTATTTGTGTCTGTTCCACGGCAAAGATACGTTACTTGTTCGTGGCGATCGTTTAGGTAATAAGACTTATCAAACGGTAATGCAACGAGAAGTAGCGGAAGATGTAGTTAAATTCATCAGAGAACAAAAGGTGACGCGAGTAGACGAGTACAATCCAAAACCGTTCCACATGAATTTTTATACACTGAAATCATTAAAAAAATACGAATTAATCATTGAAGAAATGGACAAGCAATTGAGCTTGTTTTAGGGGAGTTACTATGAAGTTAAAAGAATACACAAGACCAAGAAAAGTAGTCGGCAAGGTACGATTTGGAAATCCAATATTCGATAACTACACAGCAGATGAACTGAACCAGTACACGAAACAGCTGTTGGAGCTTGAAATCAAAGCTATCAAAAAAGAGCTTGTAATCGAGTTTGGCGAAGAATATAACGGAATCGTGCATTATGAAAAAATTTATTTAGACGAACATGAAGTGAAGAAGATACTGCAAGGAGGATAAATATGGTAGTTAAAGAGTTTATGAACACTCAAAAAATTATTACAAAATACACAATCAAACCAAAACGATTGATTAACAATTATAACTTAGATGCATTCGATAAATGCACGATTAAAAAAGTTGAATTGGGCGAATCAATTAACTACGAAACGTTTGCGATGGAACCAATTTGGGTGATTTCAGTTGATCCAAAGGAATTAGTTTAAAATAACGAATTTTATCAACAAGCAGAACAATTAATCCAAGCAACACTTTCCAAAATGGAAACAGTTAAACACCCGAGCAATCCTCGGCAATTGAAGGAGAATACAGATGAATAGCGTAAATTTAATCGGACGCCTAGTGGCAAACCCAGAACAACATCAAGCAGGACAAACATTAATTACAAGCTTTACAGTGGCCGTTAAGAGCCGTTTTAAAGACAAAGCAACTGGAGAATACAAAACAGACTTTATTCGCTGTAAGGCATTCTCAAAGACGGCAGAAATCATTGCTCAAAACTTCTCGAAAGGATCATTGATTGGTCTAGAAGGTTCAATTCAAACTGGGAGCTACGACAAAGACGGTGTAAAAGTTTATACGACAGATATCATCGTCAACAACGTCACGTTCCTGGAAAAGAAAGAGCAAGGCGGACAATATGCGAATCAAGTAACTCAAGCACAGTATCAGCCGACAGGACAAGGAATTGTTGCACCATCACAGCAACCACAACAATTCCAGCAACCACAGCAACAGTATCAACCGCAAATGGGACAATTCCAACAAGGGCCAGCGATTGATATCTCAGATGAAGATCTTCCGTTCTGATGGGTGATGAAATGAACAGAATAATCGCACTTTTAATCCTAATGGTGGCAGCATATGTCGCTCACTCGACACCAAGAAAAAATCTGACAGTCATCATTGGCAATACATACATCGTATTTGTCAGCTTATGCGCAGCAGTTTGGTGGTGGTGTTTGTGAATTTAGAAGAATATACCGAATACAAGGAACTGGAAGACTATGAAGGAGCATTTGTATGCAACCAGGGACACGAATAAAAGTTAAAGCGAAAGCGTGGGTGTTGGCGAACAGCACTCACTACCGCTTATATAGTATAAACTTTCGAGTGCTTGAGGTTTTTGACAAAGGAACGGAGTTAGAAAAGGTTCTTGCAGTCAGAACAGAAGCACTTGACGGTTTATGTGAACAGATTGGAACGCTTAAGAGCTTTGCTTTGAAAGGGACAAAAAAAGGATATGCACTCATCGAAATGAACGGTGAACGCTTATTCTTACCAAAACAAATATTAGAAGAGGTCAAAGACGAACAAATTGCATTATTTTAGACTAAGAAATTGTAAGCGTTTACAAAGTTCTAAGGGAGAGTTTAATATGAGAAGGACATCTAACAGAGATAATACTTATTTTGCTGCTTATAAAGGCGATCAATTCATCATCGTCGGTAGCAAAGAAGAAGTTGCAGCACGTCTGGGGAATACTGTGGACACAGTTCAACATATGCTCAGTGGTGTGCATCACCGTAGAAAAGGAGATAAGGCTTTGAAAGTATGGAGGGTGGAGGACGAAACCATGAAAGAACTTAATAAAAAACGCATCGAGTTCAACAGGAGTGCAAAAAAAGCCGGTCGGACAAATGACACTGAAATGCGAATACTATTTTGCGAATATTTAGCGTCATTCAAAAAAGAGTTCGGGAAACAAGTTAAAAGCAAGCAGTACAAATTTACAGCCAAAGATTGAGGGGAAACGAAATGCTAATCAGTAACACAGTAATTTTATTGGAATTAGAGAAAACACGGATTGATAATGATAGTCAAGATTTAGCAATGAAATTGATTGAAGAGACTCATGAGTTATTTGTCGAATTATTTTCCGAAACTGATGACAGCAAACTAAAAGAGGAACTAGCAGATGTGTACATTGTCTTAGCTCAAATCGCAAAAATGTACAATTTCACAGAACGTGATCTAGTCGCTAAATTGGAAGATGTCAAGAATCGCTACGGAAAGGAAACGGAATGATGGTATCAACTACGAGTAACTTTATGTTTTTTGTCGCTGGAGTGGGAGTGACTGCAATCGTATTCTTAATCTTTCATCTGACAATCTACGACAAAATGTGGCGACAAGAGCGAGAGAAGAACGAATATTTACAGAATTTAAACAGTATTTTACGAGCAGAAATCAGTGGGGGAATGAATGATGAGAAGCAAAAAATTAATTAGTTTGTTAGTGATGTATGGGAATGTGGTTGTTGGCAAAAAAGATAAAAAAACACAGAAAGTTTTTGAAGAGTTTGGGATTGGACGAAGAAAATTCCATGAGCTTAAAAAGGTCGGTAACGAGCGTAAAGAATATCCACGCAAAGACTATAGCGCATTTATCTATGAAGCAACTAAAGAACAACGAGAGCAGCTAAAACAGAAGTATGGAGCTAAACTATGCACGATTCGTTAAGAGAAGAAACAGTCATTATCAAAGGCATTGAGCCGAAGTCAGCACCAAGACCTCGGTTCACCCACAAATATGGGACATATAACGATACATCATACACAACATATAAAGACAAAATCAAATGGCGCATGCCTAAGTGGAACAGCGAGAAGAAGATATTTGTCGATATTACATTTATCTTTGCTATTCCAAAACGAATCGTTGGCAAGAAGCGTGCAGAACAAGTCGGTACTTTTTGTGACAAAAACAAGGATTTAGACAATTTAGAAAAATCAATTTATGATTCAATGAACAAGCGGACATTTGTTGATGATCGCCA
>JBOFGC010000256.1:0-2860 GCA_051648945.1 Bacilli bacterium | reverse complement strand
ATGTATTTCCCTAAAAGTTCTACCACATTGTACCATGAAACATAGGGTTTGTAAGCAAATTTTATCATACATCGTTTCACATTTACTGTAAAAACTCTTTCAAAACGGCAGGTAGTTAGTATATAATAACAATTCGTATGAGCGATTATTTGCTATACAATAAATTTTTTACTAGACAATTCATGAAAAGTATCATTATCATGGTAGTATTGAGAAGATAGAAAAGCATCAACGGAAAGGAGAGAGAAAACGTGACAAAAACACAATTTGAATACAATGATGACGCGATCCAAGTTTTAGAAGGTTTAGAAGCGGTTCGCAAACGTCCCGGCATGTACATCGGTAGTACCGATAGTCGAGGCTTACATCATTTAATTTATGAAATCGTAGATAACAGTGTCGACGAAGCACTTGGCGGATTTGGCCGAGATATCGTTGTAACTATACATAAAGATAGTTCGTTAAGCGTTCGTGACTATGGTCGTGGAATGCCAACAGGTATGCACAAAACAGGCGTGCCAACACCACAAGTTATTTTCACAGTTCTGCATGCTGGAGGTAAATTCGGACAAGGGGGCTACAAAACGAGTGGTGGTTTGCATGGCGTAGGTGCGAGTGTAGTAAACGCATTAAGCGAGTGGTTAGAAGTAACGATTTGGCGCGATGGACAAATTCACAAGCAACGTTTTGAAAATGGAGGGAATCCTGCAACAGGACTGGACGTTATTGGTAAAACGAAACAGACAGGAACACTCACGCATTTTAAACCAGATCCAACGATTTTTAGTACAGTAAACTTTAATTATGACACGATTGCAGAACGTTTACGAGAAAGTGCATTTTTATTAAAAGGTTTGAAAATGACGCTCATTGACGAACGTCATGACCGCTCAGACGTATTTTTCTATGAAGAGGGTATTGTAAGCTTTGTGGATTATATGAATGAAGACAAAGATGCGCTCCATAACGTTGTTTTCTTTGAAGGATGCGATGGGGGAATTGAAGTAGAACTTGCGTTTCAGTTCACCGATGTGTACCAAGAAACGATGCTTTCGTTCGTAAACCACGTACGTACAAAAGACGGAGGCACGCATGAAATCGGTGCACGTACAGCAATTACACGTGTGATGAACGAATATGCGCGTAAAAATGGATTGCTCAAAGAAAAAGATAAAAATCTTGATGGTACAGACATTCGTGAAGGCCTTACAGCGATTGTTAGTGTTCGTGTACCTGAGGAAGTTTTACAATTCGAAGGGCAAACAAAAGGAAAATTAGGAACGCCAGAAGCACGTTCTTGTGTAGATAGTGTCGTTTCGAATCAACTGCAATACTTTTTAGAAGAAAATCCTGACATCGCAACGACGCTTGTTCGTAAAGCGGTTAAAGCGTTTCAAGCACGTGAAGCAGCACGACGCGCACGTGAAGAAGCACGTTCAGGAAAGAAACGTTCAAAACGCGAGACGAGTTTGAGTGGGAAATTAACGCCTGCACAAAGTAAAAACACGAAGAAAAATGAATTGTACCTTGTCGAAGGTGATTCTGCGGGTGGTTCTGCAAAACAAGGACGCGACCGCACGTTTCAAGCGATTCTTCCGTTACGCGGTAAAGTAATCAACACGGAAAAAGCGAAATTAGAAGATATTTTCAAAAACGAAGAGATTAATACGATTATTCATGCCATCGGAGCGGGTGTTGGTAATGATTTTAACATCGAAGAAATTAACTACGAAAAAATCATTATTATGACCGATGCGGATACAGACGGAGCGCACATTCAAGTACTCCTACTCACATTTTTCTATCGCTATATGCGACCACTTGTTGAAGCTGGGAAAGTGTATATCGCACTACCACCGCTTTATAAAGTGAGTAGAGGTCAAGGCAAGAAGGAAGTTCTTCAATATGCTTGGAGTGAACGTGATTTACAACAAGCAATCCAAAAAATCGGAAAAGGCTACATTCTTCAACGTTATAAAGGACTTGGAGAGATGAACGCCGAACAGTTATGGGAAACAACGATGGACCCGTTAACTCGTACACTCATTCGCGTAAAAATTGATGATGCCAAAGTTGCAGACAAGCGTGTTAGTGTATTAATGGGCGATAAAGTTGAACCACGCCGTCGCTGGATTGAAGAACACGTTGAGTTTACATTAGATGAAAACGATACCATTTTAGAAAATGAAAATCGTATTGTCGGTGAAGAGGAGGAAGCGTAGATGAGCGGAATAGAAAAAATTCACGACTTACCTCTTGAGGAAGTACTTGGCGACCGTTTTGGACGCTATTCAAAATACATTATTCAAGAACGTGCACTACCTGATGTGCGTGACGGATTAAAACCTGTACAACGTCGTATTTTGTATGCGATGTATTCAGAAGGCAACACAAATGAAAAACCATATCGTAAAAGTGCGAAAACAGTTGGTAACGTAATCGGTAATTTCCATCCACATGGCGATAGTTCTGTGTACGAAGCGATGGTTCGAATGAGTCAAAACTGGAAAGTGCGTAAAGAGCTCATTGAGATGCACGGAAATAATGGTAGCATCGATGGTGATCCACCGGCAGCGATGCGTTATACAGAAGCGCGTCTGAGTGCTATTAGTTCGGAACTTTTACGTGATATTGATAAAAAGACCGTTGAATTTGCACCAAACTTTGATGATACAATTGAAGAACCAGTCGTTTTACCTGCACGTTTTCCGAATTTACTCGTGAACGGTTCTACAGGTATTAGTGCAGGGTACGCAACGGAAATTCCGCCCCATCATATCGGTGAAGTCATCGATGCAACCATTATGCGTATCGAACAACCAAACTGCAGCATTCCTGATCTTCTAACAGTAATGAAAGG
>JBOFGC010000255.1:0-3477 GCA_051648945.1 Bacilli bacterium | reverse complement strand
GACAGTCTTAAAAGATGTATTGAAATACGCTCCAAAATCAATTGAGCTAAACAAAGCGACTACCGCAGATGAAGCAGAATCAACGCAAGTAACGACAATCGATGGCGAAGTGATCAATGCGAGCTTTGAGGTGAAATAGTATGGAAGAGAAAAAGTACGCAGCGTTAGAATTGATAACGACGTTTTACAATTTCGGTTCGTTGTCTATGCCGATGAGGAACCAACTCGAACAAGAATTTAATTTTATGATTAGACAAATTGAACAGCTTGAAGAGCTTGTAGCTGATAGAACGAAAGATGTTATGTACTACAAAGAAAAGTTTGAATCTTTAGAAGAACAGCTAAACAATCGATAGGTTCGAACAACTCCGAACAGCTTGTTCAGAGTAAACGGAGTAGTTCAAAGTAAAAAACGAAGTGGTTGTTTCCAATTAGGAAATGACCACTACTAAAAAAGGAGGGAATTTATGAATCAAATTGAAGAAACATCGAATTGTACTTGCGACGACATGTACTTCTGTTGCGACTGTGGTTGTGACACATTTGGATGTTCGTGTCCTGGATGCGTGTCTTGCAATATGTGCGAATACTGCCTGAACGGCGGAGACGCAGAGGAGGAATAGTATGCCAGTCATTATCAAGGTTGAAGGAATAAACATGTATTTGTGTCTGTTCCACGGCAAAGATACGTTACTTGTTCGTGGCGATCGTTTAGGTAATAAGACTTATCAAACGGTAATGCAACGAGAAGTAGCGGAAGATGTAGTTAAATTCATCAGAGAACAAAAAGTGACGAGGGTGGATAAATATAAACCGAAGCCGTTCCACATGAATTTCTACACGTTAACATCATTAAAGAAATATGAATTAATTATCGAAGAAACAGACAAGCAATTGAGTTTGTTTTAGGGGGGAGTGACTATGAAACTCAAAGAATACCAACGACCAAGAAAAGCAGTCGGCAAGGTTCGATTTGGAAATCCAATATTCGATAACTACACAGCAGATGAACTGAACCAGTACACGAAGCAGCTGTTGGAGCTTGAAATCAAAGCCATTAAAAAAGAGATTGTAATCGAGTTTTGCGAAGAATATAACGGAATCGTGCATTATGAAAAAATTTATTTAGATGAACATGAAGTGAAGAAGATACTGGAGGGAAAATAGAATGACATACGAATTCGTACTAGAAACAATCATCGAAAGCATTGAACTGCTAAATGATATGCTACCAAAAGATAAATTTGATGAAATTAAAGAACAAATCAAAGAAGAATTAGACAATTACGAATAGCAACACTTTCCAAAACGGAAACAGTTGAACACCCGAGCAATCCTCGACAATTGAAGGAGAAAACTATGAAACTTTACGGAATTAAAATTAACGGAATGTACTTAGAAAAAATCAAAATCAGTAAAGAAAGCAATGAAGTTGTGATCGCTGCTACCGCAAAAATGGCTGATGCATATACAAGCGAATCAAAAGATGAAATGCTGAAAATAGCAGTGTTGCTTATCGAAGAACTACCTGAACAAGAGATTGAAATGTTTGTATTAAAAATCAAAGAAAATATTTTAGAGGTGTAGAGATGAACGCAACGCAACTTATCGGACGTCCAGTTAAGGACATTGAACTATCATACACACAAAATGGAATGGCCATTGCAGTATTTACATTAGCGGTGCAACGAAGTTATACAAACAAGCAAACAGGAGAGAAAGAGAGTGATTTTATTCGTTGTAAAGCTTTCCAAAAAACTGCAGAAACGCTCGCAAACCACGTCAAAAAAGGTCATAAAGTAGGAATCCAAGGACAAATCCAAACAGGTTCTTATGATGATCAAGATGGTAAAAAAGTATTTACGACAGATGTTATTGTCCAACAAGTCACATTCTTGGAAAACAAAGCGCAAGGCGGACAATATGGCAACCAACAAACATTCAGCAGTCAACAACAGAATCAGGGAATACAACAAAATCAATCTAACGGATATGCTCAACAAGTACAGCAGACGCAAACACAACAACAGTATCAACCGCAAATGGGACAATTCCAGCAAGGACCAACGATTGATATTTCAGATGATGATCTTCCATTTTAGTTGAGTACGAAGAAATGGAAGGGAGAGATTTTAGTGAGTAGACATTCGACAGTTTTCGCAATCTACAAAGGAGACGATATAATTTCAGTCGGAACAACAAACGAAGTGGCTAAACAGTTAGGTATTTCAAAACAAACTGTTCATTGCATGAAGAGCCCAGCCCATCATGAACGGACAAAAAATAAACTAGCAGCAGTCGCCTACAAAGTTGACTACGAGGAACAAACAGTTGACTCAATGTACAAACGAATCTCGCTACGGTGCGAGCGAACAGGCAAAGGCGGAAACAACGCATTGAAGCGTGAAGTGATTGAATATTTTCAATTATTCAAAGAAGAATTTGGTGACAAATTGAAGCAAAAGCGTATTAAATTGACAACGAAAGGGTGATGGTGAGCAGTATGTTAATCAGTAACACAGTAATTTTATTGGAATTAGAGAAAACACGAATTGCTAATGACAAAAAACAGTTGAGAAAAAAATTAGAAGAAGAGTTTGACGAATTATATGCAGCAATGTTATTTGAAAAAGAGAACCTGCTTGAAGAGTTGGCAGATGTGTACATTGTCTTAGCTCAAATCGCAAAAATGTACAATTTCACAGAACGTGATCTAGTCGCTAAATTGGAAGATGTTAAAAACCGTTATGGAAAGGAAGAATAAAAATGGTATCAACTACGAGTAACTTTATGTTTTTTGTCGCTGGAGTGGGAGTGACTGCAATCGTATTCTTAATATTTCATCTGACAATCTACGACAAAATGTGGCGCAAAGAACAAGAGAAGAACGAATATTTACAGAATTTAAACAGTATTTTACGAGCAGAAATCAGTGGGGGAATGAATGATGAGAAGCAAAAAATTAATTAGTTTGTTAGTGATGTATGGGAATGTAGTTGTTGGTAAAAAAGATAAAAAGACACAACAGGTTTTTGAAGAATTCGGGATTGAACGAAGAAAATTCCATGAGCTGAAAAAAGTTGGCAACGAGCGTAAAGAATATCCACGCAAAGACTATAGCGCATTTATCTATGAAGCAACTAAAGAACAACGAGAGCAGCTAAAGCAGAAGTATGGAGCTAAACTATGCCCAGTTCGTTAAGAGAAGAAACAGTCATTATCAAAGGCATTGAGCCGAAGTCAGCACCACGACCTCGGTTCAGCCACAAATATGGGACATATAACGATACATCATACACAACATATAAAGACAAAATCAAATGGCGCATGCCTAAGTGTAACAGCGAGAAGAAGATATTTGTCGATATTACATTTATCTTTGCTATTCCAAAACGAATCGTTGGCAAGAAGCGTGCAGAACAAGTCGGTACTTTTTGTGACAAAAACAAGGATTTAGACAATTTAGAAAAATCAATT
>JBOFGC010000254.1:0-2960 GCA_051648945.1 Bacilli bacterium | reverse complement strand
TCGACGTCTTTTTTCGTACCGAACATTTCAAACGTATGAAGGACAGGGATGTTGTATTGTTCACTAATATGTGTAGCGCTACGTGCAAAAGCTTGTCCCCAATTTCGATTCCCACTCGCAGCAACACCGCGAATAAAAGTACTGTTGTGTTCTAACCACGTTTTTGAACTATCAGGTACTTGACCAAATCCCGTCGTATACGTAACAAAAACAAAAGGTTCACAAACAGGTTTGTGGCGTGTTTCTTCAATTGAGATGGCTGTGGCTTGCAGTGAAGAAACAAAGCGAGCGACATTGCCTGTGCAGCTATCAAATACAATTAACATAACAAATCATCCTTCCAAAAATATGTCGAAAAAACATATTCGGCCTTTAATATATGTATCTTGCTATTTTTCATTTCCTTAAAAATAAATCAATATATTGTGGTAGTACGTTTTTCATCATACTAGATATAGTTTCCTGACTCAACAAATAAACTTTGAGAAATAGAAAATTTTTATGTTGACAGTTGTCGTAATTTCTTAGTTTATCAAGGAAGGCTTATCCATTATTATTCTAAAAATGTATGAGCCTTAAACAACATAGAGCATGACAAAGACGTGTGCAAAAGTCCCATATTCTACAAAAGTTTTTTTGCAGAAAAAAAGAACAATCTCTATCAAAAGACAGTACCTGTCAATAGACCTCTCTACGAAAGAAGAGAGACGAAACAAAGTAGAATAATACCACGAATACTTTCAAACTAGCAAGTGACCAAATCCATGTTTTCTAGAATCTAGTCATATCCATAGAGACAAAACATATAGATAGAACATAGCAATCAAAAAAGGCGCGAGCGAAAAATCAAATGCTAAACACAAATCAATTTATCGTGGACACATCAAATCCTACCCGTATCACCCAGATAGGTGACGATACGTGAATCGAACCTATGCCAACTAAAAATCATAAAGGAGAATCTCAATGACAACGAACCTACTCGAAAAAAACGACCAACTAACCGAAATCCTACGCACAACCGAAACACAAATCCAACACCTAACAACAGAAATAAACGCTATCCATCAACAAACAACAGACGAACTTTTTCAATCGATTCGACTTCAACAAGAACAACGCCAACATACCCAGCAAATTCATAGACTATCCCATCAACAACGCATAAACACCGAACAAATCGTCGAACTAAAAGAAGAAATGACAAGTCTTCATACGCAGTTTCAACAGATTATTCGCCTACTAAATACAGTAAGTAACAAACGCTGAAACAAATTTCTCATAGTTTTCACTTAACAAGTACGAATAGACAATGTAAACTAGGAATATAGTATGAGTTAAAGTGAGGAAAATGATATGAACAATCGAACGCGTATTTTACGTTTAATCGATGTACTCAGAAAATACTCCGATGAAGAGCATCCACTGACATTAGAAGAAATAAAAGACAAACTACGTTTAGAAACGAATGATGAAAATTTAAAAGTAACAAACCGAACAATTACGACAGATTTGTTCGATTTAGATACGTACGGCATTGATATTGAATCCATTGCAGCACCAGGACGTCCGACGCAATATTACTTAATGAAAAGAGAATTTGATTTGCATCAGTTGCGAATTCTAGTTGATGCGATTAGTGCGTCACGTTTTATTACAAACGATCAAAAACGCGAGATTATTCGAAAGCTAAAATCACAAACGAGTGTACATCAAAATAAGTCCCTACATAATGAAATGTTTTCTGAATATGCCATTGAAAGTCAACACAATCAGTTACATTACTTCATTGATAACATTCATTCTGCAATAGCAAACAAGCAAGCGATTGGTTTTCAATATGGCAGGTATACAATAAAAAAAGAGTTTCAATTAAGTCATGGTGGAAAAGATTATACGGTTTATCCATTAGCGCTTGTATGGTCGAGTGAATTTTATTATTTAATTGCGCGTTACCAACCGACCAATGAAATCCGACATTATCGTATTGACCGAATGAAAAATTTGAAAATACTAGAAGAAACGTACTCGCGTGATTCATTTGATATTCATCAATATTTGAGTCGTGTTTTCAATATGTATGTCGGTGATTTAGAACGAATAAAAGTAGTTTTCGATGAAGGTTTATTAAATACTGTAATCGATCGTTTTGGATTACAAGCAAATATTACGGAAATCGACGACGAACACTTTTTGCTAGATACGTATGTTTCAAGAAGTAAAGGTTTACAACGATGGTTACTAACGTGGGGTAGAGATGCCCAAGTTATTTATCCACAGTCCCTCGTCGATGAAATGCGTGAAGAAGTTCGCGGAATGTATGAATTATATGAAAAGTAAAAGGACTGTAGCATATGCTACAGTCCTTTTGACGGTTGTTAAACATGATCAGATAGTTTTCGAGGCACATAGCTTTCAAAAGTTGTCCGCATGTTCTCTAATCGTTCAAGATTTTCTTTTGTTTGAGTTTCAAGTTTGTTGCCAACTCCGACAATCAGCGATTCAATAAGCATCATCGGCGCAACCATCGAATGGAATGCATGGATCTCACCTCGAACAACTTGCAAAAGCAACTTTTCATCTACAAAAGCGGGTAAAACGAATAAATCCGTAATTGTAATGAATGCGAGCTGTTGCTGTTTAGCAACTTGAGAAAAGACATAGTGCTCAGGATGAACATTACTTAATAGAAACATTAAACAAACATCATCACTTTTTACATGAAGTAAACGTTCATGTAACGCGTGTCCTGTTTCGTTAATCACATGGACATGGATTCCGTAGCGATGGAGCCGGAAAGCGAGTAGTGATGCACAACTCAGGGCTGGTCCATTAGCATATACATATAAATTAGTTGAACGCGCTATGCAAGGAATGACGTCTGCAAGCATGCCGTCATCATTTCGATCTACTGTTTCTGAGAGATAAACGCTCGTTTCTGTGGCGAACGTCTCTAGTGA
>JBOFGC010000253.1:0-4914 GCA_051648945.1 Bacilli bacterium | reverse complement strand
AGAAAGGTCGGTGCTCAAAATGAATAAACTACTAAACAATGACCGACTGTTTGGCATCCTCATCCCAATCATCGCTGTTATCCTAGGGCTCTTACTCGGTGGCGTCGTTATGATGATTGGAGGCTATGATCCAATTGCTGGATATGAAGCGCTCTATAATGGGATTTTTGGAAGCTCACGTGCGTTCGGTGAAGCCATTCGCGCAATGACACCGCTACTATTAGCCGGTTTAAGTGTCGCATTTGCATTCCGAACAGGGTTATTTAATATCGGTGTTGAAGGGCAATTTTTAGTCGGTTGGTTTTGCGCAGTTGCGGTCGGTGTTCTTTTCGACTTACCAATGTACATTCACTTGCCACTTGCGATTGTTGCAGCAGCATTTGGTGGTATGATGTGGGGATTTGTTCCTGGTTTACTGAAAGCACGTTTTCAAGTAAACGAAGTTATTGTTACGATTATGATGAACTATATTGCTCTCTTTGTGACAGGGGCTCTCATTCGTGAATTTATTTATGGGGAAAATGAAAAGTCATTAAGTGTCGCGGATAGTGCAAGTTTGAAAAGTGATTGGTTAATGGAACTAACAATGAATTCTCGCTTACATTGGGGAATCCTTATTGCGTTGTTGTTCGCATTGATTATCTGGTATCTCTTAGAAAAAACAACGCTTGGATATGAGTTAAAAGCAGTAGGACACTCGTTACACGCTGCAAAATATGCTGGAATGAGCGTGAATCGTAATGTCATCGTTTCGATGATGATTGCTGGGTCTTTGGCGGGTTTAGCAGGTGCAATGGAAGGTCTCGGTACGTATGGCCATATGGGTGTACTTTCATCGTTCACAGGAACAGGATTTGACGGCATCGCGGTTGCTCTTTTAGGAGCAAATTCGCCACTTGGTATCGTCTTTGCTTCGTTCTTATTCGGTGGCTTACAAAGTGCAGCACCATCGTTACAATTCAATGCTAACGTACCATCTGAATTAATTAATATTATCAATGCATTCATTATTTTATTTGTCGCATGTAGTTATGTCATTCGTATGGCGATTAACCGCATTCGTAAAGGAGGAGCAAAATGAGTTTCGTAGACATTTTATCAATCATTATCTCAGGAACTTTGTATATGGCGGCACCTCTTATTCTTACGGCATTAGGCGGAATTTTTTCAGAGCGAAGCGGCGTAGTAAATATTGGTCTAGAGGGCTTAATGCTTTTTGGGGCATTTACAAGTATAACAACGGTTTTACTTTATGGTGATACATTTGGTGGCATTACACCATGGCTTGCGATTCTTGTTAGTGCTGTGGCATGTGGTCTTTTTTCACTCATTCATGCGGTTGCAAGTATCAACTTTCGTGCAGACCAAGTGGTTAGTGGTGTAGCACTTAACTTTTTATCAATGGGTATGTCCGTCTTTTTAATCAAGCTTATTTTTGGTAAAGGTCAAACAGACATCATTACGTACCGAATTGATAAAATTGATGTTCCAGTTCTTTCGGATATTCCTGTGATTGGTGATATCTTTTTCAAAGGTGTGCCGGTTACATCGTATATTACGATTGGTCTCGCATTTGTCGTATGGTATATCATCTTCAAAACGCCATTTGGCTTGCGTTTACGTGCAGTAGGAGAACATCCGATGGCAGCGGATACGATGGGAATTAACGTCGCACGTATGCGTTATATTGGCGTAATGCTCAGCGGAGTATTTGCAGGAATGGGTGGTGCAGTATTTGCTCTCTCAATCTCAGGAAACTTCTCAGCTATGACAATAACAGGGCAAGGGTTTCTTGCACTTGCTGCAATGATTTTTGGTAAATGGCATCCACTCGGTGCGTTAGGTGCAGCGCTCTTCTTCGGATTTGCTCAAGCACTTAGTATTTCAGGTGGTAGTTTACCATTATTTGAAAGCATTCCAAAAGTGTTTCTCTACATTTTACCGTACGTGCTAACAATTGTTGCACTAACAGGTTTTGTCGGAAAATCATCAGCGCCAAAAGCATTAGGAAATGCGTATATTAAAGGCAATCGTTAACAAAAAAAAGCGCCCAAACGGAGTACAATGCTCCGTTTGGGCGCTTTTTTGTATGTTAAAACCATTTAATTTCTTTTTGCTCACTAAATTTTTCAAGTAAAAGTTTACGCTCAATTTCCATCTGCTGAATTTCGGCTTCATATAATTTACCATAATCATTTTCGTAATGTGTTTTCATCTCACCGAGTAATGCTTCGGTTTGTGCAATCGCCGTACTTAATGATTCCGTATGAACAGGCTGGTCTAATAAATGAACATATTTTTCAACAATTGTAAGTGTGCTTGAAATGTACGTTTGGAAAAAAGGTTTTACGGCGGTATATTTTTTTGGGTCGCGTTGAACATACTCATAGACTTTGCGAAGTAAAAAAACGATATCGGCAACGCGTTGTCGTTGTTCGGCGGGTGTTTTACTAATTAACGCATCGAGTTTTTTTAATTTATCATGAAATTGTTCAAGTGTTTGATCAAAATATGAATGGGTCTCGCCTTGTTCTGTTGGTAATGATGTTGGTTGAACGGCATCAACAAAAATTTTGCGTTCTCGTTTTCGTGCGCGCTTTTCTTCACGACTGGACTCTTTTTTGTCTGGTAAAAAATTTCCAGGATTAAACATCGCCATTAAAAATCCTGTACCAAGTCCAATAAAAAGGAATCCACCACCCAAACCGAAAGTGACACCAGCAAGTCCGAAAAATACACCGACAGGGATATATAAAAACCTCATTTTTCATTCCACCTTACTCTTTGTAGTTACAACCATAATATCACAATTTTGCGAAAGATGAAAATGAGCATGATGTAGGTATAAAGTCACTAGTTAGATATAACTATTTTGAGAAAATGTAAATTTTGTTTCCGCTTACATGTTAAAAGTGTGAAGATTGTGTAAGTTTTTTAATTTGAAGGATTAGCTATGATAGACTAGGTTAGAAATAAGGGGTTAAGTGGTGTGAAAATTAACTTGAAAAAAATTTTTCGACAAAATATTAGTTTTGATAGAAAGAGTATGTAAACGAATTCACAAAGAAAAATGACCGTAAAAAGGTAGAAAAGTAGGTGTTATAGGTATATCGAAATAGTTATTTTATCATATTTGTCGTTTTAACGTAATTGCTAAACAATAGAATATGTGTTTTTATTGCATTACAAATATAAAAAGTGAGGGATTGAGTAAATGATTGATTTTTCAATAGGCTTATTTATCGTGTTTATCCTTTTTCAAATTGTATACAGTATCGTACCTTTGTTTCATTTTCGTGTAAAAAAACTAAATACGATGATTAAAGAAAAAGGGATGAGCGTCATTGTACCTGCATACAACGAGGAAATGACGATAGGAAATTGCTTGAGTTCAATGCAAGAACTAAATTATGAGAACTATGAACTCATTTTTGTGAATGACGGTAGCACAGACGATACGCTCGGTGTGTTGAAAGATGAATTGAAGTTAGTGCCTGTTCAAAAGCAACGTGCGAACAAATTAAGTTTTGCATCGGTGAAACAAGTGTATCGTTCAAGTATATATCCGCACATTTATGTGATCGATAAATACAATGGTGGCAAAGCAGATAGTTTGAATGCTGGAATGGATTATGCAAACTTTGACCATGTAATCACACTTGATGCAGATAGTGTTTTAGAAAAAAATTCACTTAAATATGTGAATCAGTATTTTGAAGATAAGAGTATTATTGGTTTAGGTGGCACAGTGCTCATCGTTCAAGGAGCAACGTATGAAGACGGCAAAGTAAAGATTAGTTTTGCAGGAAATGGACTCGTGCGTCATCAAATTTTGCACTACATTCATGGCTTTTTTATAAAAAAATTGACACAATCAACGTTCAATTCAATGGTTGTCATTTCCGGTGCGTTTGGTGCATTTGAAAAAGAACTCATGTATAATATCAAAGGTTTTCGTCGCACGATGGGCGAAGATATGGACGTAACGTTAAAAATTTATCAATATTTACGAAAAATAGGATCAAAACGCCGTCTCGTGTATGCGCCAGAGGCAATGTGCTTTACTGAATGTCCAGAAAATTTAGTTAATTTCAATAAGCAACGTATTCGTTGGCAGCAAGGCTTTGTTGACTGCGTATTGCAATATTGGGGTCGTTTGAATAAAGATTTCAGCATCTGGTTTGTTCTGTTTTTTGCAGTTGATGGATTACTCATCGGAACAATTACTGGTGCGATTACGATGGTTTCGCTTGTAGTCCTAGTATTCCACCCGAAAATGTTGCTTATAGCACTTATCATGTTCGCTGTTATTAGTTTGTTGGACATTATTCAACACATTATTGCGCTTGTGCTTCTTGGTCGACATGGGTACACGTTTTCAATAAAAGAATATTTCAGCATGTTTTTCTATTCGTTTATCGAACGAATGACATATAAAATGATTCCGATGTACATTAACGTTCTCGGTTCAACTAAATTTTTCATCGCTGAGGAAAAATGGAATCCATTACAAAGAAAAGGCAAAGCGATTGCGTAATGTCGAAGGGGCGGTAGTACGATGAGTGAGATAAAAAAGAATTCAGGACGCGTGTTCTATTTAGATATAGTAAAAGTGGTTGCGATTTTGGCAGTTATTGCAATTCACGTAACAGCACCATTTGTTGTAAATTTAGATACAATCGGATCAGGCAATTGGTGGTTCGCAAGTTTTTTCAATGCAGGTTCACGTTGGGCCGTTCCTGCCTTCTTCATGGTGAGTGGTGCGTTACTTTTAGCACCATCTCGCTCTAAAGATGAGTTCAAGCAACTCGCAAAAAGACTGCATCGTGTCGTAGTGCCTCTCATCGTTTGGTCGATTATCTATTTTGCTTACAAACACTACACGCTTGAGCGCATGGAATTTGAACTGTTACC
>JBOFGC010000252.1:0-7522 GCA_051648945.1 Bacilli bacterium | reverse complement strand
CATGATAACACCCTCTCTTAGAATTTACGTTTTCTTGCAGCTTCTGATTTCTTCTTACGTTTTACGCTAGGCTTTTCATAAAACTCGCGCTTACGCACTTCTGCAAGTGTACCAGTTTTAGAAACCGCTCTTTTAAAACGACGAAGTGCGTCCTCTAACGTTTCGTTCTTACGTACAACTGTTTTTGACATACTATTCCCTCCCTCCAAAAACAACGACTACACAGTATCAATTAAGAAAACATGACAGAGAAAAAGTCGTCATGTCCTTAAAAATTATAATACACAAGTCTGAGATAGTCAACAACTGGATGTATAATCTCCAAAGATTATTATATTCTAATAACTTCCGCCCGCTTCTTTGCCTTGTACAAGCGCAACTCCAGCACTCGTTCCGATACGATTTGCACCCGCATCAAGCATCTTTTGGAAGTCTTCGCCGTTGCGTACGCCACCTGATGCTTTCACACCCGTTTCCGTTCCAACCGTACTTCGCATTAAAGTAACATCTGCTACCGTTGCGCCGCCCGTTGAAAATCCTGTTGACGTTTTCACAAAATCAGCGCCTACTTCTTTGGCAATTTTACAAACTGCTACTTTCTCTTCGTCACTTAACAAACACGTCTCAATAATAACTTTTGACGTTGCTTTTCCTTTTGAAGCATTTACAACTGCTGCAATATCTTTTTTAACAAGCTCAAGATTGCCGTCTTTTAATGCACCGATATTGATAACCATATCCACTTCTTTTGCACCTTTAGCAATGGCATCACTCGTTTCGAACGCTTTCGTTTCCGGCGTATTCGCACCAAGTGGGAATCCAATAACTGTACAAACTAAAACATCTGTTCCTTGTAACTGCTCCGCACAGTATTCAACCCAAGTAGGGTTCACACAAACACTCGCAAAGTTATGTTCTTTCGCTTCTTGACACAATTTTGTAACTGCATCTTTACTAGCGTCCGCTTTTAAAACCGTATGATCGATATAACGCGCATAGTTTACCATATGTAATTCTCCTTTTTTTGCAACATTGTTTGCCTATTTTCTTTCTTAATATAACAAAAGAGCGTTTGCAAGTATAGTCTCGCTGTAGCAATTTATGCTACGAAATGGATATTTTCAGCATTTAGCACACCTTTATGCGTCACATATTTTTCCTAAAACTACGTAATTTATACAAAAAATGAACGACGAATTACTCATCGCATTCTCTTATTCTATCTTTAAAAAACCGTGAATATATATTTTCACACTATACGCTACTGTTTCTTGGAAATCAAAATCAAGTTGAAATCCATCTTTTTGCCCAATAACAACTAAACCTTCTAAGAGACTACGCAACCCGCGAATAAAGTGGGTCAAATCTTTTTCCTCTTTTTTAGAATCAGCAAAAGCGGCATACAACGCACTGACAACCTCACGTTCAAGTTGTAGCAGTGTTTCACTCTTTTGTTCATAAGGCATATATGTAGCGCTATGCAACCCCCAATTTTGCTCGATAAACGTAAAATATCGCATAGCTAAGCGATGCCTCACATCATCCACACCTTGTGCTCTAACTGTACTTATATTTTGTAGAAGCAACTCATAATAGTGAATCGCGATATCATTCTGAAGTTCACTCAGATTGTTGATGTGATTGTAAAGTGATGGTGGCTTCACATTTAAGGACTTTGCTAGTTTTCCAAGTGAAAAATTCTGAAATCCGTCCACTTCAATTAGTCTTACAGCTTCTATTACAATTTGTTGTCGTGTCATTCTTCGTTGCGTCATTCCATTCACTTCCTTAATACATTTATTGCGTTTTCCGCACACTGGTTCCATTTCTCTTTAGTTAATGTGACGAACGGACCGTGACCTGGGGCTAACGTAATCTCCCCTAATGCCGCCACAGTTTGCGCTGATGCGTAATTCACTGCCAAATCCCATGTTGCCATTGCGGATAAAGGAAACCAAAAATTTGGCACACCTGTTACAGTTAATTTCCACACGTTCGTAAACAAGTCACCACAGACAAGAATATTCTCTTCTTCGCATAAAAAACTTACATGTCCCGGTGTATGACCTGGTGTTGGTATGATTGTAAAATACGTGGCTAAATCGGCATCATCTTCTACACATTTCGCATGGAAGTAACCTTCCTTCAGAAATCCACCACGAATCGGTTTTTCCCCTTCTTCAGGCTTAAGCGCTGTATTTCCTTGCAACAACGCATTATCACGTTCTGATATCCACACCGTTGCATTCGGAAATGTTTTCAAGATTGTCTGAAGTCCACCAACGTGGTCCATATGTGCATGTGTTAACAATATGTCCGTTACAACCTGCTCATTTTTTTGCAGATAGCGTAGAATTTGTGGAGCGGTCATCGCAAGTGTCGTATCAATAAGAAATATGCGGTCTCTTTTTTCTACAACGTAACAATTCATCGGTAGAACTGGTGCAAAAAATGATAATTGCGTAACATTTCCTCGTTTCGTGACTTTCATAAAATCATCCCCTCATTAAACTAATACCATTAGTTTATCAGAAAATAAATCTCATGTGTATAGTTTTCTGAAAATTTAAAAAAGGAAATCAACTAATTATTGTAGGTGATTTCCTTTTTTATTTTTCCTAACCAAACATCGCCAACACTTACTTTATAGAGAACATCATCATTTTTCTTTTCTGCACTGTATGATTTATTCTTTATTGCGTTAATCTCCGCGATTGTATGAAATCCTAATTCTATATCTTCTTGCATTTCAGATTCCCAATACATATTCGCATCAATATATAGCTCCCAATCAAACAATGCTAATTTGTTTGCTAGAGATTTATATTTGTGTAGTGGGAAAGGTTTCAAAGTAGGATTTGTATCAAAAGTTTCATCATAGAAGTTTAGACAGTCTCTATACGCAACAACAATTTGAGACCCGATAAAACATGGATCACACAACCATATTTTCAAGTAATAGTCTTCATTTTCTTCTGTCATTTTTTCATTCCAGTATTGATATACATCTATCATTTCGTTTAATAATAGACAGTTATACCAATTAGGCGGATTTGTATGGTTTATTGAATAGAATGGATAAATCCACAACTTAGCATAATCCCTTTGATGTTCACGCACAAAATTCATATCTAAATCCATTGCATTTTGACGCCATCTTTCAATCTTTCTCTTATGTCGTTTCCATCCACGAATTTTTTTCTTTTTTGAATGGTAAAACTCTTTCATTTCTACACCCCCCTTAAGTATTACAGCACCGACCAATAGCCTTCTCATATTTGTTTTGATTCTAAAAATCTCACAATCTTTTTATATACAGCATCACTCATCTTCACTTCCCGATGGTTTGCTAACACATAGGAACGCAACTCGTTTTGTTTGTGATTTGTAAATACATTATGTATGCGAGGTTGTGTTTGTACAGTCGCTTTCTCACTTGAAAAATACACACATACATCCACCGGAATTCGAATCCCCTCTGCTTCAAGACTTTGCAGAAGCGCTTTTCTATGCGTTTCAACTTGAAACAACGGATTGTAAAACTCTTTGCTGGACACCTTACCTTTTGCACCAATCTTTTTCTGACGCCAAACCTTTTCATCGGCCCGCCCTGTAATTTCTCCGGTCAGCGCTTTAGACTCAACAATAACGAGCCTACGTCGCGATAGTACAACAAAATCAAGTTCACTGCTTTTCCCATTTTTCTGCAGCAAAATATTTTTAAAAATTAGTGCATCATCACTTAAACTTTTCAGCAATTTGAACGTTGTTCGCTCTCCCTCTAAACCTGCTTTTACTATTCTATATTGCACACGTTGCGCATTGATGTTTCGCACATAGAAAATTATGCCAAACAAACACAACACTAAAAGAATTATCTCTAAATAAGAACCAAACGTTTTGTCTCCAATTGCCGTAAAAATAGGAAGAAGTATGAAACCACAAACGAAGATACCAGTGATAAAAATAATGGACAACGCTATGTTCTGCCTTATTTTTCTTAACTGTTTTGATAATGATATAACTTTCATTTTCCTCACCTCTCATTAATTTTAGCATAGTTCCCTACTATAATTGACAGAGAAGTACCACTTTGCATCTAAAAATTAAAACAAAAAAAGCGTATATTTTCTTATACTGAATGAAAATATACACTTTTTTAAAAACGATTTTAACTATAATACGCGGATAATAGTCAGTTGTGTTGTCGTAAAATTCGGTCCATTCAAGACGAACAACGAAGGACCAAGATTGTTCATCGTTAGTCGAGAGCCCGCATCTACAACTTCCACAATTACTGTACCGGTTGCTAATTGTGCGCCAATATTTCCTACTGCAGGATCGGATTGCACACTTATTTGCGACCCCACAACTGCCACACCATTCAGCCGTAATTCCACAGCCGGCTGCGGATTAGCGGTATCATATTTCTCAATATTATAGTTGTATTCGATTTTATATACACCTGGATTATCAATCACAACTGTGTTTGGAACGAGCGTTAGTCCTGATGTCGAATAACCAACTGTCGATAGCGGCAATTCGTCGCCAACATTCACTTGTAAACTTGCTTCATTTGAGTAATAAAATCCCGCTTCACCAATTACAGTGATCGTTGGACCCGTGGGACCGGTGATGCCCGTCTCTCCTGTCGCTCCTGTAATACCTGTTGCTCCTGTAGGTCCAGTTAGACCTGTCAGACCTGTAATTCCAGTCTCTCCTGTAGTTCCTGTTATTCCTGTAGTTCCCGTTGCTCCTGTTGCACTAGTTACACCTGTACTTCCTGTTACGCCTGTGTTTCCTGTTACGCCTGTACTCCCTGTTGCACCTGTGTTTCCTGTTACGCCTGTCGAACCTGTTGCACCAGTTGTTCCTGTTGTACCGATGTTGCCTGTACTTCCTGTTACACCAGCAGTTCCTGTTGTACCGGTGCTTCCCGTTGCTCCTGTACTTCCTGTTTCACCCGTAATTCCTGTTACTCCTATACTACCTGTTGTACCTGTATTTCCAGTTGTACCTGTATTTCCCGTTGCACCTGTACTTCCAGTCTCACCAACTGTCGCCCCAGTCGGACCTGTTGAACCCGTACTTCCTGTAAAACCTGTACTTCCTGTAGCACCCGTCGCACCCGTACTACCTGTTACGCCTGTCGAACCTGTACCCCCTGTATTTCCCGAAATCCCTGTAACTCCAGTTGTGCCTGTTGCCCCAGTTAAACCTGTAGTCCCCGAACTGCCCGTAGACCCTTTTGGTCCAATGATTCCAGGAGGACAGATTGTACAATGCGCTGTCACTTCTGTCGTACAACTTTTTTGATTGCAATTTTTGTTGTTCATGTGTTGTCACTCCAATTTGAAAATGAAATAAGTACGTTTAATTCTATTCAGCAAAACGATATTTGTGTTATCGAACAAACTCACTTCGCAGTAAATAATTTCACTTACAAAAATAACGAGCTAAACAAACAAGTTTATACCCGAATCATCCGCCCCTGCTACATACGAATCTACAACATCAATCAGCTTATCTCCCATTAATATCCACGCTCATTGTATAGGCAACAAGACGCACGCCCGTTTCTTTCGCTGTACCCATAAGAAAATGAAGTGTGGAGATAATGGGAAATGATTTTCTACAACAAAAAACCCCTACACTAATGTATAGAGGTTCTAATCCTTACGCTTTCATACCTTCACAATACGGATAGCCCGCACGTACAACTTTAACTGGCACAAGTTGTCCAACAAGTGACTCATCACCTTCAAACACAACTTTTAAGTAGTTGTCTGTGTAGCCAATTAACATTCCACTTCTGTCACCGTCTTTAAATGACTCTTCTGGAATCACTTCTAAAACGTCATTTTCAAAACGCGATGCATATGCTTTAGCAAGTTGATCACTAAGAGCAATTAAGCGATGAACGCGTTCGTTTTTCGCCTCTTCATCCACTTGAAAATCCATGCGCGCAGCAGGTGTTCCTGTTCGTTTTGAATACGGAAACACATGCAACTCAGCAAATTCATGTTGCGCAATGAAATCATACGTTTCTTGGAATTCTTCTTCCGTTTCGCCTGGGAAACCTACAATAACGTCTGACGTAATCGCTAAGTCGGGTAAAACTTCTTTTAAACGATTCAAGCGGTCTGCGAAAAATTCCATCGTATATTTACGACGCATACGTTTTAACACAGCATTTGAGCCCGATTGAATTGGAATATGCAGATGACGCACAACTACATTCGAATTGCGCAACACTTCAATAACATCATCCGTAATTTGGGATGCTTCAATCGATGAAATGCGTAAGCGCGCAAGTCCTTTCACTTTCGCTTCCATATCTTTAAGAAGCATTGCTAAATTGTAGTTTTTAAAATCTTCGCCATATCCACCTGTATGAATGCCCGTTAAAACAATTTCTTTATATCCCGCATCAACAAGTTGTTGCGCTTGAGCAATAACATCTTCTGGTTTACGTGAACGCATTAAACCACGCGCCCAAGGAATAATACAAAATGTACAGAAGTTGTTACACCCTTCTTGTATTTTTAAAGATGCACGCGTTCGGTCAGTAAACGCCGGAACGTCTAACTCCTCATATACACGCGTCTTCATAATATTACGCACAGCATTAATTGGCGCACGTTCTGCTTTAATTTGTTCGATAAATTCTAGCATGCGATGGCGGTCTTGTGTGCCGATAACTAAATCAACACCAGGAATAGCCATAATTTCCGCTGGCGATGTTTGTGCATAACAACCTGTAACGCAAATTAACGCATCAGGATTACGACGAATCGCTCGTCGAATGACTTGACGACTTTTTTTATCTCCTGTATTCGTAACTGTACATGTATTTATTACATAAACATCGGCAGTTTTTTCAAATTCAACACGCTCGTATTCGTTCCCCTTAAACAATTGCCAAATAGCCTCTGTTTCATAGTGATTCACTTTACAACCGAGTGTGTGAAATGCAACTGTTGACATTACATCACCTCATCATTTCAAAATGGTAGCTGACCGCTGATAAAAAATAGAGCGGTGCTGTTTCTGTTCGTAAAATTCGGGGCCCAAGACCACAACGAAGCCAACCGTTTGCAACAAGTTCTGTTACTTCTGTTTCACACAAACCACCTTCAGGACCGAAAATAGCCACAATACGTGCCCCAGGTTGCGCTTTACTTAACGATTGATAAAGTTGCGTGTGTTCCCCACTTTTTGCCGATTCTTCATAGGCTATTAATTTTATATCATAAGTAGAAGTTTGCGCAAGTAGCTCTTTTAGTGTAACGGGTGAACAAACAGTCGGAATACTTACTCTGTGCGACTGCTCACTCGCTTCTTTCACAATTTTTTCCCAACGTTGGACTTTACTTTGTCCTTTTTTATCGTCCCATTTTACGACCGAACGTTTCGCTTTATACGGAATAAATTGGACACCACCAAGTTCTGTCCCTTTTTGAAGAACGAGCTCCCACTTATCGCCTTTCGACAATCCGTGTACAATACTTACAGAAACTGG
>JBOFGC010000251.1:0-3437 GCA_051648945.1 Bacilli bacterium | reverse complement strand
TACTTCGCTTTCGGGAACTACCACCTCACTTCCAGGAACTAATACTTCGCTTTCGGGAACTAACACCTCACTTCCGGGAACTACCGACTAGCTTTCGGGAACTACCACCTCACTTCCGGGAACTACCGACTAGCTTTCGGGAACTACCACCTCACTTCCGGGAACTACCACCTCACTTCCGGGAACTACCACCTCACTTTCGGGAACTACCACGGTAATATAATTCCGCACACAGAAGCAGCTTGATCAAGTGGCGTTTCATTTGGTGGTGGAGTAACCAGGAGAAGTTTTTGAGTTCGACATAAAGAATCCACCTCCTAAATTTGATATAAATATCATACGTAGTTGCGTAAAATAAAAATATGTGAATTTTGAATACGGGCTTAGGTATGCAGAGTCGTAAGGGCCGAATAAAGTGAAGCAAAGCCCCAACCAAACAACATAAAGCTCCAAAAATGCAACATATAGTCCCCGTGCTAAAACCAAACTACCAAAACTCATTCGACAAAAATGAATTTTCGACAAAGAAACTGTTGTCGGACGATTTTTCAACAAAAAGGCAAGACATTGCTATATTTTTTCTTAGGTTACCGTTTATACTAGAGTAGAGAAATGAAAAGGAAGAGGAGAAAATAAAATGCGATTTATACATACCGCGGATTGGCATCTTGGTCGAATTTTACATGAGTATTCGTTAATCGATGATCAGAAGTTTTGGTTTGAGAAATTTCTTGATTTTGTAAAGGAAGAGAAACCGGAAGCTATTATTTTGGCAGGTGACATTTATGACCGCAGTATCCCTCCGACAGAAGCCGTAGAACTTTTTGATCATTTATTATTTACAATCACCCAGATACTACACATACCGATTTATGCAATAAGTGGAAATCATGATAGTACGGAGCGTATCCGCTATGGAAGCCGTTTGTTTAGTCAGAGTGGTGTTCATATTGCAGGCGATTTAAAAGATGGAGTGAAGTCTGTTGCGCATGAAGATGAATGGGGTACTGTGCATGTACATCTCGTACCATACGCTGACCCAGCTTATGTAAGAGCGTTGTATAAAGAGGATTGCATTCGTACACATGATGATGCATTTGCTGCGATTCTAGCGAAACATGAGCAGCAATTTACACAAGAGGGACGTCACATTTTAGTAGCACACGGCTACTTCACATATTATATGGATAAAAAGGAAACGCACGGAGATTTAACGTTAAGTGAGAGCGAGCGTCCTTTAGCAATAGGTGGAGCGGATTTAATTGATGCCGAACGCGTGGACCATTTCAATTATGTAGCGTTAGGCCATCTACATGCGCCACAAAAAGTAGGAAACAATCACATTCGCTATAGCGGAACGCCGCTAAAATATTCTATTGGTGAAGCAAAGCAACGTAAAGGGTTCGAAGTTGTAACAATGGATGGGGATGGAGCAATTGAGACAGAACATATTACATTACCCGTAAAACGCGATGTTGTTGTGATTAGAAATACACTGCAGGCGTTACTTGAAAAAGAGCGAACAGAGGATTATGTCTATATAGAGCTGACAGATGAGGGAGAACTCATAGACCCGATGAACCAATTGCGTGCGGTCTATCAAAACGCACTGGGTATGCGTCGTGTGAATGATAAGACAATGTTAAATGAAGAAATAAAAACGCAGGCGAGTGGGAATTGGAAACAAATGACCGTACCAGAGTTATTTGCGACATTTTACGCAAGTATCAACGACAAAGAAATTTCAGCGCAACAGAAAAAATGGATTGATGAAGTGTATGAAGAGATGAAGGTGGGCGAATCATGAAACCATTAAAACTTGAAATAGCAGGATTTGGTCCGTATCGAAAAACGACGGTCTTGGATTTTTCAAAACTAGGAAATCACTCAATGTTTGTTATAACAGGACCAACAGGAGCTGGAAAAACGACAATTTTTGATGCAATTACCTATGCTTTGTATGGTGAAACGAGTGTGTCCCATCGAAATCGCGATACAATCCGTAGTGACTATGCAGAGCAAAAAGAAAAAACATATGTAGAACTAACGTATGAAGCAAAGCAAAAAACATATATCGTCAATCGCTCGTTAAGTTTAAGTAGAGCGGGTGAAGTGACGGGTGCAAAAGTGGAAATGCATACACCAGACGGCAGGGTGCTTACAAAAGCGAATGAAGTGAAAGAAGAAGTCATTGCTAGTATTGGACTTACGAGTGATCAATTTCGCCAAGTGGTTATGTTACCGCAAGGGGAGTTTCGAAAATTACTACAATCGGAAAGCAAAGAGCGAGAAGTCATTTTTCGAAGAATCTTTGGCACAGAGATGCTTGAACAATTCATGAAAATGATGCAAGAGAAAGCGCAAAGCATCGAACGAACTGCTCATGACAGCAAAGAGCGTATGCTGCATGAATTAAGAAAGCTAGATTGTATAAATAATCCAGAAATTGCAGCTGAAATCGCAGTGGAATATCCGAATTGGAGCAGTATTCAACCACTCATTCAACAGGCGATTGCAGACCAAGAAGCAGAATTAAAAACAACAGAAACGAAAAAAATAGCGCTACGCACAACAATTCAACAAATTGAACAAAAGATAATGAAACAAGAAGAGCGAATCAAAAGAAGTGAGCAAAAAGCGCAAGTAGATGCAGATTTAGCAAAAATGGCGGCTGAAGAAGAGACATTAGCTGAGAAAATGAATATCATCTTAGCAGCGGAAACAGCAGATAAAATTACACCGCTCTATATGGAATGGACTGAGTCGAAAGTACAGTTGCAAAAAGCACAAGAAAATTTAGCAAAGATTGTTTCAGAAAAGAAAGAAGCAGAGAAGGCGTATAGCAACGCAGAAACTGAAGTAGTGAAAATTAAAGAACTAGAACAACAAGTACAGCAACTAGAGAGTAATCAAAGTGCACTAGGCCGCTATGAAACAGATTGGCGTACCTATAAGAATGTGCAACAACAATACACGGAGATGAAGTCGGAAGTGAGTGCGCTCGAGCAATCGGTGCAACAACATTCTAATCAACGTGTAGCAGCAGAGGGAAAATTAAAAGAAGTATTTGAGAAATTAGAAGATATTCAAAATAAAAAAGTTAAATATGCGGAACTGGAAAAACAATTGTTAGAACAGCACAATAAAATAAAGGCGTTGCAACAATTACTTGACATATTAACGCGCAGAATAAATGGCGCACAAAAAATGCCAGAGCTCGAACAAGCATCGTTGCAAGCAGAACAAGCATTTATTCTTTCAAAAAGGGAAATTGAAGATGCTGAATTTGCTGTTCGTAGTGAACTAGCGGGCATGTTAGCGCAAACATTACAACATGGTGAACCGTGCCAAGTATGTGGTTCAACGCATCATCCTGCACCAGCGCAGTTAAAAGCGTCTGCACCAACTGAACAAGAAATTGAATCGCTACGAAACAA
>JBOFGC010000250.1:0-3686 GCA_051648945.1 Bacilli bacterium | reverse complement strand
TCCACCAATTCGAACCGTACCTTCAAGTAGATTCCCACCACGAACTAACAACTTATCCAATACGCCCACCTCATTTTCTTATCTATGTTACGACTTGGTATTTACTTTCTCCCAGTCAGCTAAAAACAAGTCAATTCCTTTCGTTGTAAGCGGATGCTCAATAAGCGAAAGAAGAACTTTATACGGAATGGTTGCGATATGCGCTCCCGCTCGCGCTGCTTCTGTTACGTGTTGCGGATGACGTACAGAGGCCGCTATAATTTCTGTATCAATGTTATGTATTGTAAAAATATCTGCTATGTCTTCTATTACTGAAATCCCCGAAAATCCGATGTCGTCTAAACGGCCAATAAAAGGCGACACATACGTCGCTCCTGCTCGCGCTGCGAGTAACGCTTGATTTGTTGTAAAGATCAACGTAACGTTCGTCGCGATGCCCTTCTCACTAAAGTACGATACTGCTTGTAACCCTGCCGCAGTCATCGGTACTTTGATCGTAACGTTCGGTGCAATTCGCGCTAATTCATTTCCTTCTGCAATCATTTCTTCATACGTAAGACCAATTACTTCAGCACTTACTGACCCATTCACAAATGATGTGATTTCTTTAATGCGGTCATGAAAAACGACACCTTCTTTTGCAACAAGTGAAGGATTTGTTGTTACCCCAGAAATAATACCCATTTCATACACTTTGCGAATTTCTTCAACATTAGCAGAATCAATAAAGAACTTCATACATTCATCCCCTTTAACTTTCCCTGAATTTGAAGTGATGTTACATTACTCTACAATATTATTTTGAAAACGCTTTCTGAGATGTTTAAAAAAATAGAACATTTACAGAAAAACCGCCTATTTCAAAAATAGACGGTTTCACTTGTACTACATTATAGTAACACATTTGTATGGAAATTTAAAATTAAGCTTGGCCGTTTGAACCGAACTCACGAATTTTACCAACAACAGTAGCTTTGATCGCTTCTTTACCTGGTCCGATAATTTTACGTGGGTCATATTCGTTTGGCTTAGCAGCTACAGTTTCTTGTACAGCTTTTGTCCAAGCGATTTGGTTTTCAGTATTCACGTTGATTTTAGCAGTTCCTAAAGAGATAGAACGTGTAATATCAGCAGTTGGGATTCCCGTTCCGCCGTGTAATACTAATGGCATGTTTGTTAAGTTGAAGATTTCTTCCATTTCTTTGAAGCCTAAGTTTGGCTCGCCTTTGTAAGGACCGTGAACCGAACCTAATGCTGGAGCAAGTGCGTCGATGCCTGTTTGCTCAACAAGTTGTTTACACTCTTGTGGGTTAGCATACATGATGTCACCAATAACATCATCTTCTTGTCCACCAACAGTGCCTAACTCAGCCTCAACAGAAACACCTTTAGCATGCGCGTAGTCTACTACAGATTTTGTAGTTGCAACGTTTTGCTCGAAAGGATCGTGAGAAGCGTCAATCATAACTGATGTGAAACCAGCGTCGATTGCTTCTTTACATTTGTCAAAACTTGAACCGTGGTCAAGGTGAATCGCAACAGGAACACTAACTTTCATGTCGATCATTAAACCTTTAACCATGTGTACTACTGTAGTGAATCCGCCCATGTAACGAGCAGCGCCTTCAGATACACCTAGGATTACTGGAGATTTTTCTTCTTCTGCAGCAGCTAAGATAGCTTGCGTCCACTCTAAGTTGTTGATGTTAAATTGACCTACAGCGTACTTACCAGCAGCTGCTTTTTTAAGCATTTCAGTCATAGATACTAATGGCATACTGAAATCCTCCTCTTAGTTTAAGTATATTTGGGAAAGTCAATGAATGTTTAATCACGACAGACATAGTGTATGTGATGTCGCAAAAAATATGTACGTCCCTATTTCCCACCATAATATACTGTACACCGAAACCTACAATACTGCAAACCGTTTTCTCCACATATTGGGATTGAAAGGGATTTCATTTCGTTTTTTTTGGAAATTGTCACATTTTTTCATGTATTGTTCATTTGATGTAAAATTTTTCTACCGCTTCTGATAAAACGTTAATGTCGAATGGTTTGGCGACGATATCATCCACACCTTCCGAGCGGGCACGACCGAGCAACTCCACTTCGCTATACGCTGTCATGAGAACAACATAGGGCGGAACAGGCATTTTCTTCAAATGTTGTAACGTTTCAATGCCATCCATTCCCGGCATTTTCATATCCAATACAACAACATCTGGTGTGAACGTTTGTGCTTTTTCAAGAGCCGTCAAGCCGTTATCAGCAAGTTCAACGACATAGCCTTTTCTTTTAAACACTTCGTTAAGTAAAAAACGTATTCCTTCTTGGTCATCAACTACTAGTACTTTTTTTTCCATAATTTTCTCCTACGCTTTTTTGTATGTATACGACAAAACTCCGAAAATTCCTTTATATTTTGAAAGAAAATGTACAGCATTGCGATTTTACCCATTTTGTGTTAGAAAGGAGGTAAACTGATGATAGGAGTTTTTTCGTTTGAAAATTCTAACAACACAACTTATAGGTGCACTTCAACACGTCGAAAAGCAGTGCACAACAGAAATCGAATTCGCAACACGCGTGTTAGCTCAAGGCATCGTGAACGACGGCACCCTTTGGATTTGGACAAGTGATCAACTAATGAGTATCGCACCTGAAATCCTTCAAGGAGAAAACGCTTTACCGAACGCTTCGCTACTTACCGATATTCACGCCGTATCATCTGTAGACCGCGTATTACTTATTACCCATTCTACAACAGATGCGGACTTTACGCATACTTTAACTTCACTTCAACATCATACTGGCGTTGCTGTAATTAGCGGCGATGATGTTGAAGAAGGGAGTTGTGACGCGTGCATCACCATTTCCCGCACAAAAGGAATGCTTCCTCTTGAGAACGGTGAACGTATTTGCAGCCCTTTCAGTATTCTTATTCTTTATGTGCTGTTAATCATTAAAGCGCAACTTCTCGAAACACTCGATGATTTTTATTTTGAAATCGAACCACCGACAGAAGCCGAGTAGCGTAGAAAAAAACAAGTGGACATAATGATGCCCACTTGTTTTTTATTGTATATCTTCAGTTGTTGCTATACTTTCCATATACTTTCGTTTCCACTCCGCAATTGGAATCACCTTTAAACTGTACCAAATTATTCCGCTTCCGATGGCTGTACATACACCAAACATAATCCATCCTTCGATCCAATTTTCTGGTACAATCGGCACGAATGTCATGACCGAATTGTACATCATGTGCATTCCGATAACAGCTAGCAAATTCCTAGTGTAGTAATAGACAATCCCAAGTAAAATACCAACAAAAAACGCTACAATAAATTGTGCCGCATTTCCGTGCATTAAGGCAAAAATCAACGCACTTAGAAGGATCGTTCCTCGTGCCTGAAAGCGTTGTGCGAGCCCGTTAATGACTACGCCCCGATGTAAAATCTCTTCGACAATCGGCGCGATGATACACACCTCGATAATCATGACGAGTCCACCGACCCAACCCGCATCGGTATATAGCGCCTCCATCTCTAAAAATAGCTCTTCCCACACTTGACCAATTGGCACAGCTTCAACAATTCGATTCATTGAACCGAGCGCAATGACGGCATAACCTAGTAGAAAAAGCCAAATCATTTTATACGAACGCTTATCAAGTGTAA
>JBOFGC010000249.1:0-3189 GCA_051648945.1 Bacilli bacterium | reverse complement strand
ATCTGCTTTTTGGGTAGACAATATGTAAGGAAAGGGGTACATTTTAATGTATGTATTGAGATGAAATGGTAGGGAGGTATTTAGAATGAATGAAGAAATAAATGAACTAATTCAACTATTGATGGAGAAAAATAAAAATTTAACGTATGAACAAGCACAGCGGTGGATTGAGTTTCTATGGTCAGACTTTGAAGCGACATATGCTAAAGTAGGCGATTATCATGGAAGTCACGTCACAGAACGAATTGTAAGGCAGTGGGGGCAGCATTACGGTGAGAAACTTCATGAATTTCAGTCGATAAATCCTAGATACGCACACTTATTTGAGAATGATGTAACGAATTAGTAACAGGAAAGAGAGAGTGCACTCTTCCTTAGTGCGCTCTCCCTATTTTAATTTATGTCCAAGTTTCTTTTGAAGTTTTTCTTCTTTAAACACCCATCCGGTGAATGAGGAAAGAATATTTAAGCTAGAATCCAATTTGACAATTGCTACAAATGGATAACGATCACCCGAATAGTATCGAAGGTCCATAAAACGGACTTCAGTATAAGTATCAAACTTAGTGATGTTATAACGAAAATGAGGAGAAAATGTTAAAAATGAAATGACATTTTGATCCTTTAATGCGGCTTCAATGACAGGTGTATGGGGTAGCGGTTGCTGCTTAAATGTATCAACAATTTTCATGTGCTTACCATTAACCTTAACAATATAACTTGTATCCTTTGTAATCACGGCAACGTGGTACTTAAGTAAATGGATGCTTGGTGTGATGTTAATCACTCGTGCACCAGGGATTAAAATTCTTATTTTAGCTTTTAAGCGATAATGCATAAACAGACGAATAAAGTAATAAAAAATACTTAACCCATATGCCCAAAGTGCGATAACTCCACTGGGGGTAGGCAGAAGAAAGAACAATGCAATTGCTGTAGCATGGATTGTGAAAAGGGCAGGGTCAAAGGTACCAATTACGCCCAGTGCAATCCACTTATTTGAAAACGGTCGTAACGCTTGTGTGCCATAAGCGTTAAAAATATCTGTAAATACATGAAGAAATACGGCGATAAATGTCCAAAGCAACAGATGGAAATAAGACATGTCCGAAAAAAATAAATGAACACTAAATGAAATGAGAAGAGTCCAAAATAACACGGCAGGCACCGAATGAGTTGGTCCACGATGATGTTGAATATAGCGCGCGTTATTATGGAGTTTAAATACGGTATCAATATCAGGTGCTTTTGAACCGAGAACCGTTGCAATTGTTACACCAAGTATGGCTGTATCAGAAATTCCAATCCCAGGATCAAGTGTGGCTAGTGCACCTAACGTAACCCCCATAACAATATGTGTGCCTGAATCCAAACGATCCACCTCCTAATGGTTTATGTTAAATGAAAGCAGGATGATGATGTTATCTAAACAAGTAGACGAGTTGCTAATAAATTTTTCAGAAATAGAGTTTCAACACGATTTAATCCGCTGGTTTGAGAAAGAACAGCGGGATTTACCGTGGAGAAAAACAGGGAATCCTTATCATATATGGATATCAGAAGTGATGCTTCAACAAACACGAGTGGATACCGTTATCCCTTATTTTAATATATTTACAAAGCAATTTCCAACTATTACGGATTTAGCGAATGCAGAAGAAGAAAAAGTATTAAAAGCATGGGAGGGGCTAGGTTATTATTCTAGAGCGCGCAATCTTCATCATGCGATAAAAGAAGTTGAAGAAAAGTATGCGGGTGAAGTTCCGAATAACCCTAAACAGTTTAGTGATTTAAAAGGTGTTGGTCCTTATACAACAGGTGCGGTGATGAGTATTGCCTATAATCGTCCTGAACCGGCTGTTGATGGGAATGTTATGCGTGTAATTAGTCGAATTTTATCGATTTGGGATGACATTGCAAAACCAAGTACACGTAAGATTTTTGAGGAAGTGATTAAGCGGATTATTTCAATCGACAATCCGTCATTTTTTAATCAAGGATTAATGGAGTTAGGAGCGTTAATTTGTACGCCAAAAAGTCCATCTTGTATGCTTTGTCCTGTTAATCAGCACTGCAAAGCGTTTGAACAAGGTACCCAAAAAGAATTGCCAGTCAAAGCGAAGAAAAAACAAGCAAAGGCATTGCAAATGGTAGCAGGAGTGTTCGTAGATAAACAAGGTCGTTTTTTAGTAAATAAGCGGCCAAGTGAAGGGTTATTGGCGAACTTATGGGAATTTCCAAATGTAGAAGTAGAAAATAGGGAACGTGAAAAAGAAGCACTTATCCGATACTGTAAAGAACAGTATGGAGTTGATGTAAAAATTCAATCCGTACTACCAAGTGTGAAGCATGTTTTTTCTCACCTTATATGGGGAATTAATGTGTATAGTGGTATTGTTGAATCAATTGACTATGTCTCGAAAGAAGCACATTTACTAAAGAAAGAAGATGTGGAGCAACTAGCGATTTCTGTTTCGCATCAGAAAATTTTAAAAAGTATAGCGTCAAACGATGATACATACAGATGACTTTCCATAGAAAAGGAAGCTATGTTTGTTTAGCTTCCTTGTTCTACTCTAAATTAGTCGTAGGACACTTCAGTTCCGTGCGTCCAATCGGCTTCGTTTCGGTGGAGTCCACCACGTTGCTCAATTTCTTGAATGATCTCTTTGTGAATGGTTTGTCCTTCGACATTTAAATAGGGAGTCATTTGTTGTAAAGAATGATGAAAGAATGCCAACTCACTGTTTTTCCATTCTTTTTTCTTCGTCATGGATAGTTCGCTCATATCACGGCCAACATACATCATAATCACCTCACCTTATAGTCTTGAAAAAGACAAGCGAACTATACGTGAAAACTGAAATATTTTTGTCGTATAGGGGTGTTAGAAATGGTTATCTTAATGTTTGTGGAGGTGATAAACATGGCTAAGAATCAAAAAATGAAAGCGCAAAAAGCAAATCAAGCAGCTCAAGGTGCATATGGTACAGAGTTCTCATCAGAAAATTATGTAGATGACGTAAAAGCTGCAAATGCGAAAGCAGAGGCAAATAAAGTTTCTGCATCAGGGCAATTTGCTAAACAACAACCAACTGAATAAATAATAAAGAAGAAGCTATTCTGTAGTAGGATAGCTTCTTTTTTTATTTTCAAACACCATTCATGTATTTTTATTAACCACTTTTG
>JBOFGC010000248.1:0-5529 GCA_051648945.1 Bacilli bacterium | reverse complement strand
CGCTTGATTGGGCCCTTACTCTACTTGTTTGGGCCCTTACTTCGCTTCATTGGGCACTTACTCTACTTGATTGGGCACTTACTTCGCTTCATTGGGCCCTTACTCTACTTCATTGGGCACTTACTCTACTTGATTGGGCCCTTACTTCGCTTCATTGGGCCCTTACTCTACTTCATTGGACCCTTACTACGCTTCATTGGGCCCTTACTCTGCTTGATTGGACCCTTACTCTACTTGATTGGGCCCTTACTCTACTTGATTGGGCCCTTACTCTACTTGATTGGGCCCTTACTCTACTTCATTGGACCCTTACTACGCTTGATTGGGCCCTTACTCTGCTTCATTGGGCACTTACTCTGCTTGATTGGGCCCTAACTCTACTTGATTGGACCCTTACTCTACTTCATTGGGCCCTTACTACGCTTGATTGGGCCCTTACTCTACTTCATTAAGCCCTTACACGAGTGATTGGACCAAATCAAGCGAGTACTCTCGTATCTTGTACGCAAAAAAACGCCACACATATGTGTGGCGTTTGATAAGACGAGTCTTATTTGTTGATTTGTGCTTTTGCTTGCTCAGCTAATTGAGCGAAAGCAGCTGCATCTGTAACTGCGATGTCAGCAAGCATTTTACGGTTGATTTCGATACCTGCTAATTTTAAACCGTGCATCATACGGCTGTATGATAAACCGTTCATGCGAGCAGCCGCGTTGATACGTGTGATCCATAATTTACGGAAATCACGTTTCTTTTGACGACGATCACGGAATGCATACATTAATGATTTCATTACTTGTTGGTTTGCAACTTTGAATAATGTATGTTTAGAACCGTAATAACCTTTTGCTAATTTGATAACTTTTTTACGACGTTTGCGAGTAACTGTACCGCCTTTAACACGTGGCATATTGTTTCCCTCCTAATGTTTACTACTTCTTAATTACTTGATGTTGTCTAACATGTGACGAATGCGTTTGAAGTCACCTGAGCTAACTACAGCGCCTTTACGTAATTTGCGTTTTTGTTTTTGAGATTTATTCGCAAATAAGTGGCTTGTGTAAGCGTGAGAACGTTTTAATTTACCAGAACCAGTCTTTTTGAAACGTTTCGCTGAACCACGGTGAGTTTTCATTTTTGGCATAGTGATCTCCTCCTCGATTACCTACTACTTATCATTTTTTGGTGCTAATACTATAAACATGCTACGGCCGTCCATTTTAGGTGCAGTCTCTACCGTTGCTACCTCGGCACATTCTTTACTAAAACGGTCGAGAACACGTTGACCAAACTCTTTATGAGTGATTGCGCGTCCTTTGAATCGGATTGACGCTTTCACTTTGTCACCTTTTTCAAGGAATTTACGAGCATTTTTCAACTTAGTATTAAAGTCATGCTCTTCGATTGTTGGACTTAAGCGCACTTCTTTTATGCTAATAACCTTTTGGTTTTTGCGCATTTCTTTTTCACGCTTTTGCGTTTCAAAGCGATGCTTTCCAAAGTCCATAATTTTTGCTACTGGTGGTTTGGCATTTGCACTCATTAAAACTAAATCTAAGTTTAATCGTGTTGCCATCTCAAGAGCTTCTTGTTTTGTTTTGATACCAAGTTGCTCTCCAGTAGAACTAATTAGTCGAACTTCACGCGCTCGAATTTCTTCATTGATAAGATTATCCTTGCTAATAGCTAGCCACCTCCAAGGGATTATAAAAACGAAAGTTATCGTTTGAACATCTCTAGTTTTTTGTGAAAACAAAAAACGTGCGAATGTTCATCAGAACACCCACACGCATACATAACATTTTAAAAGTTAAGTAAGTCTATTCAACCACTCAGCGACATAATGTGCTAACGAGGTGAGAAGCGTGGGCTTCTTCTTCATACGACAAATATTTTCGTTTACTAGCTAACTATAGCATAAGTCTGAAACACTGTCAAACAGCATTTCGTAACAACATTTAAAATATTATCATGCTCTTTACACTTTGGCAAGTCTTTTTTTAGTATACTTTACTTTTTAACACGTTAATACGCAAACAGCCTGAGAAATGTGAATATCTGTAATCCACCGACTTAACTCTCCACCATGCGGATTACGTGCATAAACGTCAACAGTTCCTGAGTGTTGATTGGCTACAACACAATATCCTCCACAGGAAGAAATGGCAAAATCACGCGGACCATTGCCTTTCAGTTGTTGCCTACTCACAACGTGCAACGAAGGATCTTTCGCAATAAGTACAATTTCATTGCTACTTCGAAGTGATATATAAATATAACGTTCACAAGGACTTAATCGAATCGCTGCGGCCCCAGCATCTTCGTTTGAGGTCGTCGTTTCGCAACTGTCCACGTTATCCCACCCTGAAGGTGATTTCTTAACTGCATAGACCGTTCCCGAATACTCACCTACACAGTACAACGTTTCATCATTTAGAATGACAACATGACGAAGACCGGTATTGTCAGGTAATTGGAGAACTTCGTTACTAATATACAATCGATTATTCCCTAAATCCGCGCACACAAATGATCCATCTGAAAATGTGCCACACCAATGCATCTTCGCTTGTTTTTGACCTAAAAATGGATGATGTATACTATGAATGATCGCACCTTGATTATTTAGTTGATGTTCTACGACAAGCCCTTCATGATAATGTGATGCGTAGAGCCGGGTTTGATTTGCATTCAAATGTAAATGACAAGGTCCCTTTCCCACGGTCTCTATTACTTGTTGCATCTGCCCCACTTCATCGTAGACAGCAACACCACCTGACTCGGTAGTTCGATACACAGTATAGAGTTTTCCACTATCACTTTTCGCAATATACGTCGGATTTTTTGCAGGAGTAGCTTGCTCTATCGTTAGTTTTTCATTTTGTAAAATAATTTTATAAAAGAAATCCCCATATGTACCAATTATAAACGAGCCCATTCTCAAACACCCTTTCAATTAGAATACTGTACAAAGCGATAAACAATCATACAGTCCCGCTCCATACGCCCCGTTTTAATGTATCGATATTCCTCAAACGATGTTTGTTCGTTCAAAAAGAAAATATATTCATCAAGTGGGTAGTACATGATTAAGTCTACATCACGCGGATAGCGTTCAATTGATTGCATAATCCGCCAAACAACTGTCATAAAAATCTGTGTTGAAAATGGATTGAAAAAGTAAAAGCGATTTGCTGTGCGTGGAATTGTATAGTCTTCTGCAAACGTTTGTACAAATTGTACAGATTGTGTTGGTGCTTTTGCCACTTTGGCATAGTTCATCAAATTCTTTCCCGCTTGGCCAACAAACCCCTCATCCATCTCTACACCTGTAACTGCACAACTGTAAAAATAATGAAGAAAAAAACTAAGACGCCCTTTTCCACATCCCCAATCAATCCAGTGATCTGTTGGTGCAACTGTATATTGTTCTGTTAGTTGTTCGAGTGCTTCATAAGGCGTCGGTTCGTAGCGATGATAATGATACGAATCATGCCACCCTTGCTGAACACCTGACGTTTGAATGTTTAAAACTTTTTCATACGCTATTTCATGCATAGGATAATTCCTTTTTTACATCATTATAGCATATCTTCTATTAATCATTTTCCTTCAACAAACGATGTGCTAAACGAAAATATTTCGCACTCATTTGATAAACAGGTACATGATAATAATGTTCACCAAGTTCCTCAGCTAATTCTTTTGCCTGCAGTTTTTGATTCTTATCTATAGCATAGCGAATCGTTTTTCGCATAATTTTTTCATACTCAAAATCGTTCCCTTGTTTTTTATTCCACATTGCTTTCGTTGCACCCGTTTCGATTTGGACAAATAAAAGTCCATGAACGTCAGCCAAGCGCTCTATTTCTTCAATCTTTGCAAGGGCATCACTCCACCGCTCTAGCGCAACAAAGCTTTCTGCAATTCCACGCAAAATAAACACATCGTCGCGTTCTTTCTTAGCAGGAGCTTGTAAACTTTGCTCAAAAAAATGCAACGCCGTTTCAAAGTCTGCCATTTTTTGATGCACACGTGCTCGACTTACTAACAAAACAAACGCCAGACGTTTGTCACCGATTTCTTCATTTAATGTTTCTGCTTGGTCAATATATTGAAGTGCTTCTTGAAAATAACGGTCGATATGGCATTGAACTGAGACAGCTACTAAGCAATCGAGGATTCCTTTTTTATTGCCACTCATTTCATAGCACGAAATAGCTTTTTCCGCATAAATGCGACTTCCATCTTGTTTTTCACAAAGACGTTGTTGAGTGAGACTCATTTGGTAGTAGACGCGTCCTAATTTGTCCCACTCATCTTCCGCACAGAGCGTAATAAGCACTCTGTTCGTCGCATCTGAGCCTATGTAGTTATGCGTTTGAATTTGTTGTTCCCAAACTGCGATATAATAAGCAAACGCTGACTTTGGAAGTTTATCACTTTCCATCTTCCGTAGTACCGTTTCGCCTTCTTCATAAATTCGTAAAGCATTGTTCCAATCTTCTAAAACAACATAGTAGTCAAGTAGGACAGAATGAACAGCAAACAACGTAGAAATCTCCATCTCTACATGCAGCGCTAATTCAAGTTGATAACACTCTACAAACGATAACTTTTTTGTTTTGGCATAAGAAGAAATACATCGTTCAATCTCTTTATTATGAACCTCAATCCATTCCTCTTTCACAATCTCAAACGGAATTGTGTATTTTTCTGAAAGTGTTTCTAAAAACTTAAGCGAAGGTTTTGTATCGCCATTTTCAATACGACTCAAATATGCAACCGAACACACACCTTCGACAAATGGTTTTTGCTTCATTTTTTGTAACGTACGGAGTGTTTTTATCTTTATCGCATAGGACATTCCTAGGCACCTCTTCCCATAAAAATTACATAGTATATTTTAACACAAAAAGCACTTGAATTAACTTAAAAATTAGAATTTTTAAGTTAATTCAAGTGCTTACATTCAATAACTAGGCAACCCTTTAAGAAATGAATGCGACATAATCTTTTTCGTTTTACTATTTATTTCAAACACTTCTTTAATTTCATGTAAATCAGCTTCCTTTACATCAATTGCTCCACGACTTGCTTCACCCGTGATTGCAACAATGAATTTGCCGTTTTTCTCTTCGACCTTCACTTCCGTTAGATTTCGAATGAATCCTAAATTCGTAGGAAACGTTTCACCAACTTCAAAATATAATCGACCGTCTTCTTTCATTAAATCCTTTGTTGCGAGTTCTTCTAATTCTTTTCCTTCAAAATAGAGCGAGAGAATATCTTTAAATCGTTCTGCTTCTTTCTTCGTTACAGAAAGACTGAACCGAACGTCTTCAAAGTATTTGTAAGCTTCTAAAATTTCGTTGTAGACATCATATTGATAGCCTTCCATGCCTTTTGGTTCGGAGGTAATATCAACACCGATTTCGTTCACTTCTAACATTGCTTTTTTCTTTTCAAAAAAATGTAGATAATCTTCTGCCGTAATTGTAGATTTCTCCGTAGTATCACTACGATTGC
>JBOFGC010000247.1:0-3704 GCA_051648945.1 Bacilli bacterium | reverse complement strand
GTATCCCCCAAGCTGCACCACGATTTCTGTGTGAAGTAATCATAAAAAAGCCATCGATTACAGATATGCTCTCTGAGAGTTCCATCGTTTTTAGTATAATCCATTTTGTTTGTTCTGTCATTTCATTTCACCTATATTTCTTTTACTTTTGTATTCATCATAGAACATCGCTATGATGGTTATTCCTACGCCGACGGTCAAACAGATGTCAGCTACATTAAAAATCGGAAAATGATATGTACCAAATACGAAGTGGAAAAAGTCTACAACTTCTCCACGAAACAAGCGGTCAATAAAGTTCCCAAGTGCTCCACCTAACATTAAACTCAGTCCAATCGAAAAGAAGGGTTGCTGCTTTCCTTCTTGTTTCAACCAATAGAGAATAAAGCCTACAAAAAATACTGTGATGGCATAAAAGAAGTACATTTTCCCTTCCAGTATCCCCCAAGCTGCACCACGATTTCTGTGTGAAGTAATCATAAAAAAGCCATCGATTACAGATATGCTCTCTGAGAGTTCCATCGTTTTTAGTATAACCCATTTTGTAGCTTGGTCGAGAATAATACTAATTGTAACAATTAGTGCATACAAGCGGTACAGTTGCATTCTTCATCTCTCCTTCTCCAACTACTTCTCTCTATTCTAACAAACGTTGGCGAAAAAATCACATGCAAGTAAAAAACTCTGCATCCAAAGATGCAGAGTCTAACACATCTAATTAAAGCCAACGCCTGACCGAAGCAACGGACAAATCTTCATACGTTCTTGCTGTTGGTACAATTGCGAGTAAATCACTGTCTAAACGTTGCCCTGTGTTTTCATCTAAACCGTACGTACCATTGCGTAACTTATCTAATGCGACATTCACATCGAAAAGTTCTGCTTCTAAAATTTGTGGAATGAGTGTGGATTGCATCAATTTTTGTTCTAATTCTAATCTTGTTAGTTCGAGTTCCGATTGAATCGCCTTTTGTTGCCAATAATCCATGTTGTACACCCCAATTCATCACTTCGTACACATAGGATGAACAAAGGGGCGCACAATCTTTCATTGAATTATTTTCCTACTCCACAAACCCTAGTTCCCCAATTGTTTCACGTATATTGCATCAGAAATCCAAATCGAATTATTGAGATACAACATCACTACAACGTTGACAAAGTGTCGGATGCTCTGCTGCAGTACCAACTGTTTGATCAACATTCCAACAACGTTCACACGTACCACCTTCTGCTAGACGCACTTCAACTGCTACTAAATCAAATTGTTTCGCGGTTGCAGGCACTTCTGATGCAGAATGCACAGAAACAGAAGCGACTAAGAACAATTGATGAAGCGGTTGTTTAATTTCAGCTAAAATGTTTTCCGCTTTCTCAGACACATATAAATCAACATGCGCCATTACCGTTTTACCAAACATTTTTGCGTTACGCGCTTCTTCTAATGCACGATTCACTTCATCACGCACTTCAAAGAACGCATCCCACTTCGCAAGTAAAGCTGCACTATTTTCAAGTTGAAGCGGTGCTGGCATGTCTGTTAAATGTACACTCGCTACGTCTGTGTCACCTAAATAACTCCAAACTTCATCCGCTGTGTGCGGTAAAATTGGTGCAATTAATTTAACTAACGCATATGTCATATGATAAATCGTTGTTTGCATCGCACGACGAGCAAACGAATCCGCTTTTTCACAGTAAAGAATATCTTTTCCATATTCCAGATAGAAACTTGATACATCAATGACTAAGAAGTTATGGTATGCATGATAAATGCGTCCGAAATCATACGACTCATACGCATCTTTCACTTCAACAATTAACTCATTTAAACGAGCAATCATATATTGATCGATGTCGCGAAGTTGTGCAATTTCAATGCCATTTTCCGCCATTTTGAAATCATCAATGTTTCCTAATAAGAAACGGAACGTATTACGGATTTTACGATACACTTCCGCAACTTGTTTTAAAATCGCATCACTCACGCGCATATCTGCTTGATAATCAACACTCGCTACCCAAAGACGTAAAATGTCCGCGCCGAGTTGTTTCATTACTTTTGCTGGGTCAATGACATTCCCAATCGATTTACTCATTTTACGACCTTCACCATCGAGTGTGAATCCATGACTTACTACCGCTTTATACGGCGCATGTCCTGTTACTGCAACACTTGTCGTTAAACTTGAGTTAAACCAACCACGATATTGGTCAGAACCTTCAAGATATAAATCTGCAGGCCATGTTAAATCTGTACGCTCTTCTAACACACCTTGGTGTGATGAACCAGAGTCGAACCAAACGTCCATGATATCATTTTCTTTCGTAAACTCACCATTTGGACTTCCTGGATGAGTGAATCCTTCTGGAAGTAACTCTTTTGCTGGTTTTTGGAACCAAATATTCGAACCATGTTCACGGAACAACGCACTCACATGTGCAATCGTTTCTGGAGTAATAATTTCTTCGCCATTTTCTGCATAAAACACTGGGATAGGAACGCCCCATACACGTTGACGAGAAATACACCAATCACCACGGTCACGAACCATGTTGTAAAGACGTGTTTCTCCCCATTTCGGTACCCATTCCGTTGCTTCAACAGCAGCAAGTAATTCTGTACGGAAATCTTTAATTGAAGCAAACCACTGTGCCGTTGCACGATAAATGACTGGTTTTTTCGTACGCCAGTCATGTGGGTATGAGTGCGTAATGAATTTAATTTTTAATAATGCGCCTGTTTCTTCTAATTTCATACCGATTGCTTTGTTTGCATCGTCATAGAATAAGCCTGCAAATTCACCCGCTTCATCCGTTAACACACCACGGTCATTCACTGGGCACAACACGTCAAGTCCATATTCTTTACCAATCGCAAAGTCATCTTCACCATGACCTGGTGCTGTGTGTACACAACCTGTACCTGCATCAAGTGTTACATGTTCGCCACACATAAGTAGTGAATCACGGCCGTATAACGGATGCACACAAACTGCTCTGTCAATTTCTTTTCCTTTAAACGAACCAATAACGCTATATTCTTCCCAGCCGATTTCTTTCACTACTGCTGCTAATAAATCTTCAGCAACAACAAATGTACGACCTGCAACTGCTACACGTACATACGTATACTCTGGGTTCACACTAATTCCTAAGTTTGCTGGCAATGTCCAAGGCGTCGTCGTCCAAATGATGACTTCATCTCCTGCTTGTAAAGGACCATGCGTGTTCTTTGCTTTAAATGCCACATAAATTGAAGGTGACTTTTTATCATGATATTCAATTTCCGCTTCTGCTAACGCACTTTCAGAAGAAGGGCTCCAGTATACTGGTTTTAATCCTTTGTAAATATAGCCTTTTTCAGCCATTTTACCAAAGAGTGTAATTTGTTGTGCTTCAAATTCTGGTTTTAACGTGACATATGGATTCTCCCAATCTGCGTTCACACCAAGACGTTTGAATTGTTCTTTTTGTCCTTCAACTTGTGTATACGCATACTCTTCACAAAGTTTACGGAAATCAGCAACGCTCATTTCTTTACGATTTACTTTTTTCGAGTTGCTAAGTGCTTGCTCAATTGGTAAACCATGCGTATCCCAACCTGGTACGAAAGGTGTATGAAAACCGTTCATACCTTTGTAACGAACGATAAAGTCTTTAAGTACTTTGTTCAGCGCATGTCCGATATGGATGTTTCCGTT
>JBOFGC010000246.1:0-7031 GCA_051648945.1 Bacilli bacterium | reverse complement strand
AAAGCACAATCATTTAGATGGAGAGTTACAATATTTCTATAATTGCATCTACAGAAATGATAGTATAACCTCAAAAAAAAAGATTGTCATCATAAGTAGACTCGCGACAGATTATCAAAATAGCAGTCTACATGCGATGTATTTACAATTTAACTTGAGATAGTATGTGTACACAGAAAATATAGGAAACGCAAAGCTATTTCTAAAAAAATCGATAAAATTAAGAGAGAATTTTCCCAATACAAAAGGGATTTACAATCACCTTTTCTAGATATATTCTATTTTATCGAAGTATTCTTTCATTTCAATTATTGCCAGGAATACTTGTTATATTCATCGATTCAACAAAAAAAACACCGTTTCAAAAGTGATTTCCCCTCTGAAACGGCGCATTATTTTATGCTGCTTGTTGTATGTTTTTTTCTGTGCGATGCGATTTAAACTCACGATATAAAAACCAAACAACGAACGTGCCACTGATTACATCCGCAACGGGTCCTGCCATCCAAAATCCATCTAATCCCCATAGTAATGGTAGAATTATAAACATTGGTACGAGAACGATCAATTGGCGTAATAGACTTAAAAACATTGCCACTTTTGCTTTACCGACAGATTGGAAATATGTCGGTCCAACAATTGCAATCGCTGCAACAGGGAGTAACAGTAGATAAACACGTAAACCTTGGCTAGCAAGCGTAATCAATGAATCGTCTTGTGTGAAAAATCCTACAATCCATTCCGCTTTCCATTGTAAGCCAATAGCAACGACAAAAAGTGCTGCTGTCGCGACGCCCATTGTATAGAGTAATGCTTGTTGTGCACGGTCATATTGCTTACTACCGAAATTGTAACCAATGATTGGTTGGGCTCCTTGATTTAAACCGAAAATCGGCATAAAGAGGAAGAGAGCAACACTTGATATTATAGTCATTGCTGCAAGTGCCTCGTCTCCACCAAAGCGTAGGAGAATACCGTTACCGAGAACTTGTACAAAACTTGATGCAAGTTGCATCGAAAATGGTGCCATTCCAATGGCACAAATAATTTTTACTGTTGCAAGTGAAGGAACAAAGTCCTTTTTGGAAGGTTTGATATTTGAATAGCCACCTAGGAAATAACCAAGTCCCCACACTGCACTAATGATTTGTGCAATCGCTGTTGCGTATGCCGCTCCCGCAACACCCCATTCAAATCCGACAATAAACAGTGCATCTAATCCGATATTGAGTACACACCCAATAATCATAATCATCGCCGAAAGACGCGGGCTTCCGTCTGCACGTACTGTATGGCTCATTGCGAAACTAATCATATTAGCTGTTGTTACGAGTAAAATTGGCGTGATATAAGCTTTGGCATGAACTAATGTTTCGCCTTTACCTCCAAACATTTCGAGTAAAGGTTCTAAAAATGCAACCATTAAGACAGTTAATACAATACCTACAATGATATTCATTGTAATACTATTTCCGACATAACGTTTTGCAGCGTCTTTGTCGCCTTGACCGAGTGAGATACTAATGCGTGCAACACTTCCGATTCCGATTAACATGGCAAATGCTAATCCAACGGTCATGAGTGGCATCGTTAAGCCGACACCTGTAATTGCGGAAGCACCAATATCAGGGATGTTCCCAATAAATATACGGTCTACAATGTTATATAACCCATTGACCATCATCGCAATAATTGCTGGAATCGAGTACTTTAAAAGTAGTTTGGATACCGGAAGCGTGCCTAGTTGTTGTGTGTTGTTCATCTTGTCAGCCCCCTTAGTTGTTTTATCAACGAAAAAACAAGTGAGCACATATTCTCTCACTTGTTTTTTTATATTTAACTATGATTGTACGCCTATTTTTGTGATTTGTTAAGGGATAAATATTTCCTTAACACAATGTTCGATATTTTAGAATTTTTCCGCTAACGATTTTGCACGTTCAATTGCTGCTGTGCGAATGTCTGCTGCTGCGGCAGGATTTTGAGAATGACCTTCCACAAACAATGCTTCAACATCCGTAACACCAATAAAACCAAATACTGTTTTAATGTGTGGGTGACTGTGATCGAGTGCTGCGTATGGTCCTTCGCTAAGTACACTTCCGCTCGCTTGGATATGTAGAACTTTCTTTCCTTCTACTAACCCAACAGGTCCATTTTCTGTATAAGCAAACGTTTTACCTGCAACACAAATGGCATCTAAAAATGCTTTAAGTGGTGGTGGTGTGCCAAAATTCCACACTGGATTTACAACAACAATTTTGTCAGCTTTCATGAAACGATCAACAATTTCTCCAAGCTTCGTAATTTTCTCTTGTTGTTCGCTGCTTAATTGCTCAAAACTTCCGCCGTTGCTCAGTACGCCCCAGCTCGTAAATACATCTGCATCAATCATTGGGATGCCCTCTTTGTACACATCAAGAACTTGAACCGCATCTTCTGGATTGTGTTGTTTGTAAGCATCTAAAAATGCTTCGCCTACAGCTAGGCTGTACGAATGCTCCTTTGTTAATGGATGTGCACTTACGTATAATAAATTTGTCATGTTTTCTTCCCCCTTTTATAACTTGCATATGCAAGTAACTATACTTTACCACCATCAACTTGCATATGCAAGTGTTTTAACTGCAGAAGATTATTCATCTTCTAACAACGGACATTTACTGAATAAATCGGACACACCTAGATTTTTAACGAATTCCTTTAAAAATAATTCTATATCTTGTATTTCATCTTCTTTGAATGAATTCAATGCATTTGAAATGGTTTCATCAGCCAAAGTTGTCGCTTGTTGTAATACCTCTTCCCCAAGCGTAGTTAGTGAAATGAGATTATAGCGCTTATCAGTTGGTGATGGAATTTTTTCGATATATTTTTTTCTTAAAAGGGTTATGACTAAGCGAGACATCGAAGCTTGGTCACGTCCTGTTTTCTTAGCCAAATCAAGTTGACACATCCCGTTTGTACATGACAATGCCGATAGTACAAAATACTGTTCATACGTCACATCAATATTTGTTTCTGAAAATTTTTGTTCCATCGCACCGACAATCGATTTGTGTGCAATTTGTACTAAAAATGCAAAAGACGAATGTAATTCCGTACTCATTTCCTATCACCTCTGTATCACTATACTATCCCTCTCGTGTGAAATGCAACATTAGTTTCTTCCTCGATAATAGGTTACACCTAGCGCAAATGCGAGCACTGTACCTTTCACAATATCCATTGCAAAATAGGGAACATTCAACATGATTAGTCCATTTTGTAAAATACCAATCATCACCGCACCGACAAACGTTCCAATTGGGTTTGCTTTCCCAAGACCAAACAGCGCAAAGCCAATATATGATGCAGCAACGGCGTCCATCAAGTAAGGAGCTCCTGCATTAATTTCTGCGGATAGTATTCGGGCACCTAATAAAATTCCACCAATTGAGGCAAAAAATGCACTTAATACATACGCAATCATACGATATTTTTTCACATGAATTCCTGATAGTTCGGCTGCTTCTGGATTGCTACCAATCATATACATATAGCGCCCATGCACCGTATACGTTAAAAAGAAATGTACGCTCACAACGCAGAGCAACATAATAAGAATAATCCACGGCACATCGCCCATCTTTTGAAAAAATTCTGGAATTTGTCCTTGGGCTGACGTACCATCACTTAGCATCATTCCTTCATTAATTACTGCGCCTTTTGAATACGTTAACGCGAACCCTTGAACAACAAACATCGTCGCAAGTGTTGCTAACATATCGGGGATACGCAGTTTTAATATTAACAATCCATTGAGAACACCAAGCAAACAGGCAACAACAACACTTACAGCAACCGCTACGACGATTGATTGTGAATACCATACAAACATACTCATCACCATTACGACACTTATGCTCGCAATTGCCCCGACACTTAAATCAAAGCCACCCACACTCAGACTGATTGTTAAACCAATCGCTATAATTGTCACGATTGAGATGGAACGTAAAATGTTAATCACATTGCTTTGTGATAAAAATGCATCACTTAATACACTGAACGTGAGAAACAATAACGCCACCGTCAGTAACGTCCCATAGCGATATAACCACTGAAATACTCTACTATTCATGCAATTCTCCTCCTGTTGCAAGTGTCATAAAATTACTTTCATTCCATTTATCTGTTGCTAACGGTTCGGACAATCTTCCGTCCCACATAATCGAAATACAGTCTGCTAGTCCTATCAATTCCTGCCACTCACTACTCACATAGAGCACCGCTTTTCCTGCGCTTCGCAACCCTTGAATCAGTTCAAAAATATCTTTTTTCGCACCAACATCTACTCCTTTTGTCGGCTCGTCAAAAATATAGATTTCAGCATCAGACAGCAACCACTTTCCGATGACAATCTTTTGTTGATTTCCACCCGATAGTTTCTTCATTGCGATTTCATCATTTGGCGTGACAACACTAAGTTGTTCAATAACTTTTGCGGTGCGCTGCTGTTGCGATTTCTTTCGTAGAAAACCAAATCGTCCTGCGTCTTTTTTTAGCGAAACGATTGTGCTGTTATCCAACACACTTTCTTCGATAAACAAACCACTTCGTCGTCGCTCTTCTGGAATGAGTGCCATTCCGTTTTCTACTGCTGAATGTGTCGAATGATGAATAATTTCTTCATTTCCCACCCACAGTCTGCCGCTTTTTATTGGCGTAATTCCAAAAAGTAGTTCGCAAAGTTCCGTCTTACCTGCTCCTACTAATCCACCGATTCCGTATATTTGTCCTTTGTGTAACGCTAGTGATACGTCGCGCACCGAGCCTAATGCGTCTGAAAGGTTATCCAGCGTGAGTACAACCTTCCCTAGCTTTTCTTCCCTTTTATCCGGAAATTGTGCATCGAGTGTCCGACCGAGCATATGTGTAATAAGTTGTTGTTCGGTTACGTCCTTCATTTCCCCGGAAAAGACATGCTCTCCGTTTCGCAATACCGTTACATCTTCACACACTTCATAGAGTTCAAAGAGTCGATGTGTAATTAAGAGGATGCCGACATTTTTCTTTTTTAGTTCCGCAATCACTTCAAAAAGAATGGTGCTCTCCGCCGTACTCAGTGCGGCAGTCGGTTCATCTAATATGAGCCATTCACACCCTCGCCAAAGTGCTCTCGCAATGAGAACGAGTTGTTTTTGAGCGAGTGATAGTTCACTAACGTTGCGTGTCACATCAATATCTAGATTCAACCCATCACACTGTTGTTTTGCCTGTGCATACACTTCTTTCCAATTAATCCATTGCGCACCATCGTGAAGTACGATATTTTCTGCAACAGATAAATTCGGAAAAAGGGCCACATCGACTTCTTGTTGAACAAACTGTATCCCTTTTTTAATCCCCTGCTCACTACTTCGAATATTCACTTCCGAATTCTCAATAAAAATCTGGCCACGATAATCATTGTAATACCCACTTAACACTTTCATAAGCGATGATTTTCCTGCACCGTTTGCACCGACAATTGCATGTGCTACCCCACTTCGCACGTGCACATCTACATTCTTTAAAATGGTAACACCTGAGAAAGATAGAGTAATATTTTTCATCTGTATGACTTTTTGCATTCGATCACCTCATAAGTGAAGAGTAGCCATATTATGAGCTACTCTTCGTCTTGAACGTCGTCCTTACTTCTTATTCAATTCCTTTGTTTCTTTCATCCAGTTTGAAAGATATTCATCTGATTGACCGAAACCATCTACTACTTCGTGAAGGTTGTCCATTGTTACTTTTCCACCTGCATCAAGTAGCTGTTTCTGTGTGATTAATGATGCTTTAACAAGTACGTTGTTTGGCGTTTCTTCGCCAGCGATTTTTTGAACGGCTAATCGTACATTGATTTTCCCTACTAAACGTGGGTCACAAGCAGCCGTCGCAATCCATGGGCTATTTTCTTCTTGCATTGCTTTTAAGTCCGCACTCGATACGTCAATTCCAACAAGTTTAATATCTTTTCTTCCACTTTCTTTAATTGCACGGTCCGCGCCAATTGCAAATGCATCCCATGTCGCAAAAATGCCTGTAAGTTCACCTGGTTTGAACTTCGTTAATTGTGCGTTCACTGCATTTTGCGTTTGAACACTTGTGTCTGCCGCTGCTACACCAAAGCGTGCAACTTCTGTGTAGCCTTTGTTTTCATCTAAAAACTTTTTATACACAACGTTACGATTTACCATTGGTGGAAAACCGTCTACCCATAGATAACTCAATTTTCCACTTTCACCAAGCTCTACTTTTAGTGCCTCCAGTGCTAAACTTGCAAGCGACGCATCATCTTGTGCTGTAGTACTTACGCCTGCAATCTCACCTACTGCAGGATTTGTATCAAACGTAACAACTTCAATCCCTGCATCGCGTAATTTTTGCACATCATTTACCGTTTGTTCATCATCTCCGTGTGAAAGAACAACCGCGTTATACTTCTTTTCTACCGCTTGATTGATAGCGTCATGAAATTTCGCTGAATCGCCATTTGCTGTGAATGTATCGACTTGAACACCTAAGCTTTCGCCTTCTTCTTTCGCTCCTGCTAAGAACTGTGCTGTATGATCGTCGCCACCAATTTTACGAATCACCATTATCTTTAACTCACCAGCTTTTTCTTTAAACACTTCTGGTGCACTTTCAGATACCTTTGCTCCTTCTTCCTTCGCGCCACACCCTACTAATGTTGATGCTACGAGTACTACCCCTAGAAACTTTGTAAAAATTTTTCTCATCTTGATTTTCCCCCTTTGATTATTTCTGAATCTACGCATTTTTCTTACCCTGGAAAAGCAAAAAACCCTCTTACAAAAGTAAGAGGGTCCAAAATTCCGTTTTGTCTCCCTCTTATCTTCCAGAACAACATCGTTCTGATGGATTTAGCACCATACACAAAGCAAGATTCGCTTTGCAGGTTGCCGGGCTTCTTCGGGCCATTTCCCTCCGCCTACTCATAATAAGAGTTTTATGATATTACATAGGATTATAGTGTTAAT
>JBOFGC010000245.1:0-3508 GCA_051648945.1 Bacilli bacterium | reverse complement strand
CGATTGAACATATTCTTGATGTCGTTGCCAAAGTAACAAACAAACGCATCCAAGACGTTACAGTCATTATTCAAGAACGTCCTCGTCACGACGAAGTGATCGAACGCATTCGTGCTAAAGGCGCACGCGTCCGTTTATTCGTAGATGGCGATGTGAGTGCTGCGATTACGACAGCTTTGCCTGATACGGGCGTAGACATTTTCTACGGCATCGGTGGAGCACCTGAAGGCGTAATTGCTGCTGCTGCCATTAAATGTTTAGAAGGCGACATGCAAGCACGACTTCTTCCACAAAACGAAGAAGAAGAGGCACGTTGTATTCAGATGGGATTAGAGAACCCACATCAAATTCTTCGTCTTTGTGATTTAGTGAAAGGCGACGATGCGATTTTCGCTGCTACAGGGGTAAGTGACGGCGAAATGCTTCAGGGCGTTAAATTTTTAGGCGATGATGTAGCAGAAACACACTCGATTGTTATGCGTGCAAAAACAAAAACAATCCGTACCATTGCTGCTCGTCACCGTGTTTCATTAAAACCATATTTACAAAACTAAATGTTTAAAGGGGATATTTTTATGGAGGATCGTTTTTTTCTTTACGACACGACAACACAAAGTAAAACGAGATGGGTAAGTTTTATGGGGGAAAGTTCACGTTTTGATTTAGCAATTCTCTACTCTGACCAACATTATGGAAAAGTCATCGTTCTCGATGTACAACGTAATGTTTTTGCCATTATCGGTCCCGATGATTTACGTGAAGAAGGCTATATTGAATATGCATTCAAACTTTCTGAAGAAGAAGCAGCAGAACTCACTTCTTTTCTTGGCGAAGTGATTGCATGAAAAAAATGCAGTGTGAAAACGAGGTTCCTCGTTGCACTGCATTTTTTTATTTTCGAATTCGTTTTAACACAAAATGTTTAGCTCCAAAATTACAATGCTCATAGAGGTATTCATTCAATGTACTAATTTTTGCTTCACCATTTGCCGCACGTTGATTTTGGTCATCAAAAAATCCTTTTAAACGCAGTTGATTATAGCCCCAGTCACCAACAACATAGTCATAACGATTTAAAATTTCTGAATATCGATCTTTGAACGCTGTTTCTTCAAAGCCTTCTCGAAAATCGATAATCAATTGAAATTGTAAGTTCCCAACTGAAACAGTCACTTGTTCTGTCATTTTTTACTCCTTTCTATTCCTTTTCTTTTTCTTTTCATTATAGCATAGCTTTTTTCTCTATAACACATACTATGCGTACTGAACTGTTTTTTGGAGGCCTTTTATGCATAAGCTCATTGTCATAACACTACTCATATGTACTATCGTGTTCTGTTGTTTCCCTACCATCCAGAAATCATCCGCTGCTACATCAGAACTTTCCAATGCGGAAATCTATAACGAAAGACTACAACTTTATAAAGAATATGAAGCGATTACATTCATTCCGTGGTATTATTTGGCCGCTGTAGATACGTATGAACGTAACGTTCGTCGTACTCGGTCTGACATTCCGAAGAAAACGAACGGCGTGATTGAAATCTATTTCACCGAAGAACGGTGGTTAGAAAACGAGATTACACCGACATTCGCACAAGACGGCGACGGTGATGGTAAACGTGATCGCATGAACGACCGTGATGTTCTTTTCGCAATGGCGCATTACATTCAGAGCTATGGAATAACAGAGGAGTATATTCGAATGGCGCTTTGGGATTATTATGAGCGTGATGTGAGTGTAAGCTCTATTATGAGTTATGCGAAAATTTATGCAAAACACGACCGAATTGATCTTACCTCTCATGTTTTGCCCATGCCAAAAGGTTACAATTGGACCATAAAAGCAAATTACGGTGACAGACGCAGTTTTGGCGGAAGAAGGATGCATGAAGGTGTTGATATCTTCGCAGGTTACGGCGTTCCTATTCGCTCAACGTCTTATGGTATCGTTGAATTAAAAGGTTGGAACCGTTTTGGCGGTTGGCGTATCGGAATTCGTGATTTACAAAATAACTATCAATATTACGCGCATATGAGTGGCTATAGTAAAGATTTAGAAGTCGGTACCGTCGTAGAACCAGGCACTATCATCGGTTGGTGTGGCTCAAGTGGATATGGACCACCTGGTACGTCTGGAAAGTTTCCACCGCATCTACATTATGGCATTTATCACGACAATGGTAAAAACGAGTGGAGTGTCAATCCCTACTATTATTTATCACGGTGGCGTCAAGAAGAGTATAGTAAAAAATAGTAAAAAAGCACTTCTCAACGGTGAGAAGTGCTTTTTACTATTTTTGTATTATTTTTCGAATGAACAGTAGTGTGCCGACTAAGAGGAGAACACCACATCCAAGTGCAATAAAGTAGTTTCCAGTTAATCCTAAGATTAAGTACGATGTTGCACTAACAAACGCACTAATCATCGCATAAGGCAACTGCGATTCTACGTGTTCAATATGATCGCACCCTGCACCTGTTGATGATAATATCGTCGTATCGGATATCGGTGAACAATGATCTCCACAAACAGCACCCGCTAATACCGCTGCAAGCGCAGGTAATAACCATTCTGGGTCACTTACCATGACCATTTGTGCTGCGATTGGTAACATCATTCCAAAGGTTCCCCATGACGTGCCTGTTGCAAATGCCATGACTGCTGAAATGATAAATACAATAACAGGCATGAATTCTACCGAAACATTCCATGACTTAAATACCGAAGCAACATATGCACCTGTACCAAGATCCGAAATAAAAGCTGTTAACATCCACGCCGAAATCAGGATGACTACTGCATGAATCATTGATTTCGACCCTTCACCAACCGCCATTTTTACATCACTACCCGACACACTTCTATTTACAAATCCTCTACATACACTCACAAAAAATCCAAGTAAACTTGCAATGAATAGTGAAAGATATACATCTGCATTTTCTAAGATTGCAAACAGATTAAAACTCCAGTCATTCGCTTTAAGACCTGTAAGGAACATCATCACAAACGTCGTAACAACAAGCGTTACAATCGGATCTAATAAATCACGCACATGTCCTTTTTCATTTATAGTCTGTTCTTCATTTCGATCTATCTGTGCATTTTGCGCACGCATTTCAAATTCTTTCATCTTGCCTAGATTTAAATCAAATCGAATCGTGAAAAAGACCATCATAAATGTAAAAATGACATAAAGATTCAATGGAATCATTTTTATAAACACAACAAGTTCACTTTCACCTGCTAAGTTATACGTAAATAAAATACTTCCGATGAGGCCGATAATATACGCACCCCAACTTGAAATCGGTGCAATTACACAAATTGGTGCACTTGTCGAATCAATTAAATAGGCTAACTTTGCACGACTAATACGATAACGGTCAGTAATCGGACGACTCACTGCGCCTACCGTTAAACTATTGAAATAGTCATCAATAAATATAAGCAAACCAAGTGAAACCGTCAAAAATTGCGCACCCATTTTTGTTTTCACGCGCT
>JBOFGC010000244.1:0-1653 GCA_051648945.1 Bacilli bacterium | reverse complement strand
CTCATAAACTATAACATAGATACATATCTATATAAGGGGTGTTACTTTGTACGATGAACGAGCAAAAGTGATTAAAGCACTTTCAGACGGAAACAGACTTAAAATACTAGACCTACTCAGTTGCGGTGAAATGTGTGCATGTGATTTACTTCCTCATTTCAGTTTTACACAACCAACACTTTCGCATCATTTAAAAGTACTTGTAGATGCCAAATTACTTCAAATGCGTAAAAAAGGAACATGGCAATATTACTCTCTGGATATGGGGCAGTGCAATGCGTTGATTTTATTTCTAATGCAGAGTATTACACCAACAGAAAATTGTGTATGCAAACAAAAAACGGAAAATGGAGTGTGTGAAAATGGGACAGATTGATATTTTTGAACCAGCAATGTGTTGTTCGACAGGTGTGTGTGGACCGAGTGTAGATACAGAATTATTACGTGTTAGTAGTGCAATTCAACATTTAGCAGAACATGGCGCGAAAGTGAATCGGTATAATTTAACCAATTCGCCAGAACAATTTGTAAGCCATCAAGGCGTGGCAAAACTTTTAGAACAAGAAGGTGTAAATGCACTTCCTGCGACATTTGTAAACGGCGTACTTGTCAAAACAAAAGGATATTTAACAAACGATGAGTTTGTGAACTATGCAAATGGCCAACAAAAACCAATCCAACAAACACCACAATCAGGTTGTGGATGTAACGGCAACTGTTAATGAAAACGATGGACATGACGTTGTTCTCACCTGAAAAAGTTACGCTTACACGTTATTTATTTTTCACAGGTAAAGGTGGGGTCGGAAAAACTTCCACTGCGAGTGCATTTGCGGTAAATCTCGCATCAAGTGGAGCAAAAGTGTTGCTCATTAGTACGGACCCGGCGTCCAATTTACAAGACGTGTTCAACTGTGAATTAAACAATGTTGCGACACCCATTGAAGAAGTACCGAACTTGTTCGTTGCAAATTTTAATCCCAATGATGCAGTAGCAGATTATATCGAAACAGCAGTAGGACCTTATCGTGGAAAATTACCGACAGAAGTTATCGCATCGATGGAAGAGCAGCTCATGGGTAGTTGTACGATGGAAATCGCTGCATTCAACGAGTTTACTTCTGTGCTTACAAATAATGAAAATGATGGATATGATCATATCATTTTTGATACGGCACCGACTGGACATACGTTACGACTGCTTTCTCTTCCTGGCGCGTGGAATGATTTTTTAGGTGACAATCCAAGTGGTGCGTCTTGTTTAGGGCCACTTTCTACTCGGAATGATGTTAAAGATATGTATTATGAAGCGGTTCAGCGACTGTGCGATGCTAAATTGACAACCGTTTTCGTCATTACTCGTCCCGAGAACGCAGCCTTAAAAGAGACAATACGTGCGAGTAAAGAACTGCATGCAATTGGAATGAGCAATCAGCAATTTGTAGTAAATGGAATGCTACTTGATTTCACCGATGAAATAAGTGAATCTTTCTATTTACTACAGCAACAAGCGCTTCAAGATGCTGGTTTCGGCACGCGGTCGCCTTTGTATTTCACACCACTTCATCAAAATGGTGTGAGTGAATTAGCACATTTACGTACATTTTTCACTGTAGAAACATACAATGCACAGCCAAAAGCAACAGCACAACA
>JBOFGC010000243.1:0-1802 GCA_051648945.1 Bacilli bacterium | reverse complement strand
GGTACATCAAATATGGACGGCGATGGTAGCAATGCGCTTGCACTTGCAAACTTGTTCAATTCACCACTCGACGGTCTTGGTAAAACGAGCGTGAAAGATTTCTATCGTACGAAAATTTCACAAATGGGTATTGACTCTCAAGAGGCGCAACGCATGGCGGCAAACTCTGCTGTTCTATTAAAAAGCGTAAACACACGCCGACTAAGTGTAAGCTCCGTAAGTATGGACGAAGAGATGGTTGACCTCGTTCGCTTTCAGCATGCATACAACGCAGCAGCACGGACAATTACAATTGCAGATGAAATGCTCGACAAAATAATCAACGGTATGGGCGTTGGCGGAAGGTAGGACTAGACTATGCGCGTAACACAAGGAATGATGACGTCAAACATCACGTCTCACATTAACCAAAGCTACATGGAGTTAGACCGTTTAAATACAATCGCAACAACACAAAAGAAAATTTCTCGACCATCACACGACCCTGTTGTCGCGAGTAAGGGCATTCAGTATCGTACGGATGTGGAGAAGATTGAGCAGTATAAGCGTAATTTGGCTGAGGGGCATACTTGGATGGAGACTTCGGACCAGGCGCTTGATGATGTGAATAAGGCGTTGCAGCGTATGCGCGAGTTGGCGGTTAATGCTGCGAATGATACGAACACGCCAGATGAACGTGAAAAAATTGCTAAAGAAATGGAGTCTTTACGAGATCATATTGCTACAGTCGCGAACACAAAAGTCGGTGATAAATATATTTTTAGTGGACAAGATTATACTGCTCCAGCTGTAGGTGCGCCGCCAGGTTACGTTGTAAATACACCGAACAATGATACGGACGTTAGTATCACAGTTGCAGATGGAGTTCAAGTACCAATCAATGTAAAAGGTTCAAGTATCTTTGATGATATGTTTACACAAATGACTACAGCAATTGATGCTGTGCGTAATGGTGATGGTGATACTGCTCTAGGAAGTCTTGATGCGAAAATTAGCGATGTACTCGAAGGACGAGCATCAATCGGTGCACGTCAAAACCGCCTTGAAATGGTAGAATCACGCATCGATATGCAAGAAAAGAACGCAAAAGAAATTATGAGTATTAACGAAGATGTAGACATCGAAGTGGCAATTATGGATTTAAAAACACAAGAAGCCATTCACCGTGTCGCACTTAGTGTTGGTGCGCGTATTATTCAACCATCACTCATGGATTTTCTACGCTAACAAACAAAAACCTCGTACATCGTCGTGCGAGGTTTTTTTAACAACAGTCTCATAGGGGAGATGGACGTATGCATTTACCACAAATACGAATACAAAGTAGTCCTTTAAAACATGAATTAAGAATACAACAACCTGTTCAGAAACTAGAACAACCACAAGCCAAACTTTCCATCGAACAACCAGCAGCGATTCTCGAAATCTCAACAACGCGTGGTAGTTTTGAAATGGATAGTACAGAATGTCGCGCGGAACTGGATTTAAAAAGTACAGCACGCCGAGTGCGTGATGAAGCGGATTATGCGAACAGCAAAGTTATCGAATCAGTCGGTGAAATTGCGGCAGAGGGCGATGCGTTAATGCGTATTGAGAACAAAGGAACACCGATTGCAGATATTGGTGAACAGGCTGCTTTTCGTCCACAGTATGATATTAATATTCGGTATGCACCTTCGTTTGGGTCTTTTAAGATGAATTATATGCCTGGTAAAGTGGATATTAACGTGCAGAAACAAAAACCGAAAATAGACGTTGAAACTCAAAAACCGATACATGAGTATACACCGGGGAAAACAACG
>JBOFGC010000242.1:0-2828 GCA_051648945.1 Bacilli bacterium | reverse complement strand
TGGAGTGTGGAGCAGTACAGTGTAATTGGTGTGGGAGCAAGCTTACCAGGTTATATCGACAGTGCAAATAAAAGTGTAAGTATTGCAGGTGCTGTTGACTGTTTATATCATACAGATTTAAAAGCATGGTTTCATACATTTACATCATTACCATGTGCATTTATCAATGATGCGAACGCAGCAGTACTCGCTGAAAAAGCGTTTGGGAATGGTGTTGATACAAAATCACTCGTTGTAATGACCATCGGAACTGGTATCGGTGGTGGCATTATTGTCAATGATCAACTTGTTGAGGGATCGAGTTTTAAAGCAGGCGAATTTGGTTATATGGTAAATAACGGATTAGAAGACAAAGACGGTGTCACGCAAAGTTTAGCGGGTTCGAGTTATGCATTGCGTGGGAAAATCGCAGCACATCGTGAGGTTTCTCGCGACGAAGTTGACTTACGCACATTCATGGATACTCTTGAGAATCAAAGTGCAGAAGAAATTGCCATTGTTGACAGATGGTATGATCGATTAGCACTTGGACTTTTCAATATTGCATGTGTATTGAATCCAGATAAAATTTTACTCGGCGGCGGCATAAGTGTTCGTTCAGAATTTATGCCAAAACTACATGACCATCTGCAACAACTAAAATGGGTAGAGAGCGGAGAAGTCGACGTTCCTGTAGGTCAATGTATGTTTGGTAATGATGCGGGAATGGTTGGTGCAGTTGCACATTGGATTCGTTCAGAACGTTATGATGGGTAATTGAAATAGGAAAACCGAGAACTGGTTTACACCAAGTCTCGGTTTTTTTTTGTAGAAAAAAAATATATATTTTAAAAATCAAAGAGTATTCTAATAATTCTACAATAACAGTATCTATCCTAGGGAGAATTGTAGTAAAATCGCACTAGAAGTATCGTGAATATAAGGAAAGAAAATGAAAACTAAGGAGAAGATTGTGAAAATTTACGCCCAAGTGAAAAAACTCGGAACATCGTACGCAAACATTCAAAAACATGAACTTATTCTTGTTGAGAATTGTCAAACTGTTGCCCAATTCATTGAACAAATCGTTATTTTTCAGCTTCAAAAGGGAGAGCATCCTACCGGGCCGATCATCGCACTGAACAAAGAACTTCAAAGAGGCAAAGTTCGATTTGAACAAAGTAAAATACAAGTTGAAGTTAAAGAAGCGATTACGACAGCAAAGTTAGCTTTTCGAGACGGGCTGTATGCAATTTTTCACGAAGAACAATTACTCGAAGATCTCGAACAACAGATAGATTTAGCAGAAGGCGATACATTAACTTTCATTCGATTCACATTTATGAAAGGAAAATAAGGAGGATATATTGTGATGTGGATGTCGTACCAAGATGAAGTCGTAGCGTGGTGTAATGCACAAGTAAAGGGATTAAAAGAAGAAAGATTTGTTCGGAAACTAATAAATGCAACATTTGAAAATGTAGATTGGAAAAAAGATAATGAGCGTATGTGGATTGACCAGTGTGGCGACACGTTACATACGATAAAAAATACAGATAGCCTTTTTACAGAATCCTTTGTTGAAGAATTGGGGGTTTTATTTTCAAAACAAGAAATTGAGGAACTCAAAATTCTTTTTTTAACGTATTTTAAAGGTCCAAGTACGACGCGCTCTGAAGAACGTATTGCCGTTCGCAGTCCTTTTCTCATTGATTATACGAAGTTATTTTTCGAATTATTAATGGGAGCGGTACGGTACAAATGCTATAATATCTCACTTTCTAAAATGCTTAAAAGCAAGGGGTTCTATTGGGATAGCGCGTTTACAAATCAACTCGTACTTTCACTTGTTCAAGGTAATGTTGAGATTGAAAGTCTATTAAAAGAAGCGATTTATGGCGAAGGAATGAATGTAAGCTTCAAGAGTTCAATAGCAGAAGCAATCATTCGCAGTGAACATCCAGAATTATTACTTGGATTAGAAAAACTTCTACAGGCAGCAGCATTACAAGAAGGCGTAAGAGAATCCATTTTACATGAGATTAAATGGGGAAGTATTCCGACATTACAGCGATTTCTATTGTTTATCCAAAGTGAAGGGATGTTACGCTTTCGCAGTGTTTCACAAACCGTAAGTAATCTACTTGGAATCGCATTACAGCACAACTCAAATGACGTACTGAACGCAATGATTTCAGAATTATCAAACAATGATACTGTGCACTTTGATGGCAATGATTGTGCAGAACGGAACTACATTACTTTATGGGCATTGTATACACGGAATTTTAGAGAAGGAAATGAAGTACTACAAAAAGTAATGCATCATGCCGACAATCATGTAAAACAAATACCGTTTTATTGGCTCATTCACTGGGCGGAAGAGAAACAACAAATGAAAATTGCGTTTCAATTTATTGAGGAGAAGGATCCAATTTTGTTGCACTGGATAGTTGCGTTACTTAGTGGTACGAGCATACTTTATGTAGATGATATTTTCTCCAAAGAAAAGCTTCAATTCCAGAAACAATATTTTCCAGCGGATAAAGACGGTCGAAAAATTCTCTTCACGAAATTACTTGCTCTAATTGAGCGGATTGGGAAAAAACCTGTGCAGGAAAAAATGACAATCTTAGGATGGTCGATGCCAAAGATGAGTACCAATCGGGTGTTTTATTGTTTGTTTGACTTATTAATGTACGACCGTGATGAAGCGATGATAGAAAAAGTATATTCCTATTTGTCTTATATGAGTGCTGATGTACGTTTTTCTTATCACTTACTTTTTTCGATTTCTACCAATGATTCTCACCGACCAAAACTCTATGCAGGGTTATTCGATCGAAGTA
>JBOFGC010000241.1:0-5620 GCA_051648945.1 Bacilli bacterium | reverse complement strand
GCACAACACTGTTATATTTTTCTTTCACTTCTTTTACTGCGACGTGTAGATTCTTCACACGGCGGTAATAACCCAAACCTTCCCACGTCTTTAAAACATCCTCTTCTTCCGCTTCTGCAAATGCCTGGATGCTCGGATATTTCTCAATCCAAAGTTTATAATAAGGAATAACTGTATCGACGCGCGTTTGTTGTAACATTACTTCACTTACCCATATATAGTACGGATTTTTTGTTTCTCTCCAAGGTAATTTTCTTTTATTTATTTCATACCATTGCAATAATGCTTCCGTAAATTCAGTGTTGTGTGTATCAATTAAATAGTCCATTGGTTCACCTTTCGTTTCCCTTTCTAAATCACATACAGTAAAATAATTATTATACTAATAAAGGAGTGTTGCTATTTGGATACTGGAACTCATTTCGTCATGGGCATCACACTCGGCGGTGTTGCTTTAGCGTCCGAACATCTTACCGGTACATCACAACTTGAAAATGCAACAATGCTCGTTGCTATCGTCAGTTCACAAATTCCAGATATAGATACTGTCGCAAAACTAAAAAATAATGCTGTTTATATTCGAAACCATCGTGGGATGACGCATTCATTACCGGCATTATTACTTTGGCCACTTCTCATTGCCGGTCTTATTTATTTATTTGTCGATCATGTCCCATTTTTACCAATCTGGCTACTTGCCCAAGTTGGCGTCTTCATTCACATAGGCATTGATATTTTCAACGCCTATGGAACACAAGCGCTATCGCCTCTTTCAAAAAAGTGGTTGGCACTGGGCATTTTACCGACATTTGATCCGTATATTTTTGCATTTCATAGTATAGCCATTGCCTCATTTTTTATCGGTGCACCAATTGTCATTGTTTCTAGTCTAGCATTTGTACTCACATTTTTATACATAACATTTCGGACAGTGCAACACGAAAGAATTAAAACTGTACTGTCTAAAAAATACGATGCACATGAAGTATTGCTTTCGCCAAGTCCACATCGTGAAACATGGCATGTTGTGATGCAGACCGATACTTTATACCTTGTCGGCTATTTCCAAAAAGGCATTTTCACCGAGTATACGAGAGAACGGATTGAACAATTACCGTTAACAGAGAATGTACGAAAATGTCTTACGAACGAAAATATTCAAGCATTTTTATCATTTTCTCCTGTTCATACATTTTTGTTAAAAGAGAACGAAACGTTTTTCGAACTCATCTTTTATGATTTACGCTACTATCAAAGCAAACACAAACGTTATCCATTTGTTGCAATTTGCCGACTTAACAAAGAGACGGGTAAAACACTCACTTCCTATACGGGTTGGATTTTTAGTGATTCGACATTAGAAAAGAAGTTACACAAGCAGCAGCGAAAGTATCGCATTCAATAATACGATGTATATCTTACGCTGTTTGACTCATACTATTGATACACTCTTACGCAAGAGTGTATCAATTTCCTTTGTAGAGGAGCCTTACTATGAAAAAAAGTCGTTATCAAGATGATTCTCATTCTAGTCTCTTTGTACAAACTTGGACCAATCCGAAACACAGTAAAAGTCAGGTGAATGGTCAAACGATGCAAACGCAATCGGGTGTCATTCTAGAAGCTCAAACAAAAAAAAGACATTGATACACAGTAAAAAATGCGACTGAATCCACCCTCCCTGATTCAGTCGCATTTCTTATTTTTCTAAAAGGGCCAGTGGTATCCCTTCTTCCTCTTCTCCATTATTACGAGTTCCCCATGCAAACATCCCGTTCAAATACGTCATATAAAAAAAATCATCACTATTTTTTATTCGATACGTTGTGTTTGGTGGATAGTCCGTCGGGTCTAACAAATACGTTTGTGCCATCGTCATTTTACGCATCAACACTTCGAATTCATTCACATACCCAAGCGACTCTGCGCGTCTTGCACGGTCACGTAACGACCTTAATTCCGTTTCTAATTCAAATGGTGTCATCTCACTATAACGTTTCATGCTATTTCCCCCTTTTTCATCTACTCAAACTATAACGGAATATTTCCTCAAAAGACAAGAAAAAGGACAACCTATGCGTCAATAGATGACGAAGGTTGTCCTTTTTGTCTATATTATAAAATCAAGTACGATAAAATCATTCCGATAATCCCTGCTACGATTACGAAATACTGATTCGGTACTAATGTGTAACGAATCACAGGACCTTCTTTACCAAGAAGTCCAACAACAGCACTTGCTGCTACAACGTTAGATACGCAAATCATATTACCCGCATTCGCTCCGAGTGCTTGTAATGCGATAATCACATCTGGTGCAAAACCATTGTTTTGCGCAACTGAGAACTGCATTAACGAGAATGTCATGTTCGAGAATGTTGCACTACCTGTAATGAAAGCACCTAGCGTACCGATATATGGTGCTGCTACTGGCCAAAACGGTCCTAATGCTTGACTTGCCATATCAGCAAGTTCAAGTGGCATTGAGCCTAAACCTGCACCATTTACAGCAGAGTTGATAAAGATACGTACCATTGCTACTGAGAATACAAGTGCAATACCTGTACCAATCATCGCTCCACCGGCTTCAGCAAACGCTTTTTTCACGTTTGATTTGCTCATACGGTGTAAGAAGATTGTAATGATAACAACTAATAAGAATGTAAATCCAGGTGAATATAATGGGTCCCAGCTTGCGCTAATATCTGAACCGAAAATACCTTCCCAAGAAATTAGTGCTTTTTTAAGCATTGCTTTTAATGGCTCAATTAAACGAGACATTACAAGGAAAAGTACGATTAACAAGTATGGTAACCATGCTTTAATTGGCGAAACTTTTGGTGTCTCTTCTTTTTCTTCTGTTGAAACTTCCGCACGTTCAGCTAAGTCATTCCACGCTTCCCCTTTAGGAAGTAAGAATCCTTTTTTTGCAGCTGGAACGACTAATACTAATCCAACAAGTGCACCAATCAATGTTGGGAACTCAGGTCCTACAAACGTAGCTGTTAATAACGCTGGTACTGTGTATGCTAAACCTGCAAAAATTGCAAATTTCCACATCGCAAAACCTTCACGCCATGATTTGTTACGTCCAAAGAATCGTGTAAGAATTAATACTAAAATAAGTGGCATAAATGTACCAATAAACATATCAATTGTTGTAATGTTTACGCCGACTTTTTGAATAAATTGCTCAATTGTTAAATTGTTTGCTGATAGGTATTCTTGAACCATAGGGTCAACGTCACTACCTGCACGTAATCCATTATTAACACCAACTAAAAGCGGTGTTCCTACTGCTGCAAACGGAACCGGACTTGAGTTTGCAACTAAAGCAATGACAACTGCTGCCATCGGTGTAATTCCTAGGGCAACGAGTAATGGTGCTGCAATCGCTGCTGGCGTACCAAAACCTGCTGCACCTTCAATAAATGCGCCAAACAACCAAGCAATAATAATTACTTGAACACGAACGTCAGGTGAAATTACCATAAATCCTTGACGAATCGTTTCTAAACCACCACTGTATTTCAATGTGTTTAAAAGTAAGATTGCTCCGAAAATAATCCAAAGAATGGTGATCGTAATAAATACGCCTTCACCTGTTGCTGCGAGTAGTTGTTGCGTCGGCATTTCCCAAACGAAATACGCAAGTAACGCTACAGCTGCATAACTTAGTGGCATTGCGCGTGTCGCTGGTAATTTTAAAACTACGAGAAACACGATAACAGCCAATACAGGCATTAGTGCTGTTAATCCTTGTAAAAAACTCATTTTTTTTCCTCCTAAAACGTACAAAATCAACCTATATCTCGTAATGTACCCTTAAGTAACAGAATTATCCTATTTCTAAAGGCACATCATTTTAAGTATTTCAACCATTTTGTTACAATAAGAATGGAGTATAGGTATATATCGCTCACAATTTATTATTGTACTATTGGAAAGCGTTTACATTATTACATCTATGTGAACAAACTTTTACAGATTAGTTATCCACTACCAAAGAGGTGAAAACAATGCGTATTGTCATTTTTGGCGGAACAGGTCTAGTCGGGCGTGCACTTGCTGGTTTTCTTACGGAAAATAATCACGAGGTATTAATCGGTAGCCGCACCCCTAAGCAGGCCAATGAATTTAAATGGGAACCTAATTCTCCCACGTCCATTCCGATTACAGACTGTGATGTCGTAATCAATTTAGCTGGCACTTCACTTAACAGCGGACGTTGGACTTCAACACGTAAAGTGCAAATTTTGGAAAGTCGCATCTTATCTACCAAGAGCATTGTAGATTGGATTGCTACGCTATCGAAACGACCGCACACCTTCATTAACGCAAGCGCTGTTGGTATTTATCCAACAAAAACAGATACTATTTTCACTGATGAGACTGTCGCCCCTTTTCAATCTTCCTTTTTAGCAGATGTCGTTAAGCAATGGGAAGACGTGGCATTCACTGCAGAAAATTTTGGTGTCCGTACAATCACTGCTCGATTTGGAGTCATTTTAAGTTCAAAGGGCGGCGCTTGGAAAAGTATAAAAATGCCGTATTCCCTCTATATTGGAGGTCCTGTCGCTTCTGGTAAACAACCCCTTCCTTGGATTCACATCGATGACGTTTGTTCTGCAATGGAATTTTGCATCCAAAACACAGCTATAGACGGTCCTGTGAATTTCGTTGCACCAGCACTTGATTGTAACGAAAGCTTTGGGTTAACATTAAGTAAAATTATGAATCGACCTCATTTTTTGCGCACACCAACATTCGCGCTTTCTCTCGTACTTGGTGAAATGCACACTCTAATTACTGAAGGACAATTTGTTTTGCCTTCAAAATTACTTGCAAACGGATACTCTTTTCTCAGACCGACTACTTTTGATGCCGTAAAAGAACTTTGCACTGTATAACATTTCAGACTGTCGGAGATACTACGACTATCTGACATTAAGGGGTTGTAAACATGGCAAATCATGAAAAGAAACCAAAACAACAGCGCAAATCAAAACTTAACGCAATGGAACAAATGATGTATGGAAAAGATTTCCATCGCGCAGATAAAGCAAAAAACCAAGTACTATAATTGAAATACTTTTAAAAAGAGCGAATACAACGTCTTATCATTTCCTGAAAAGACTGTTGTTTCGCTTTTTTTGTATGTTTATTTTTTTGTGTGGGTATGTGGATAACTTTATCAACAATATGTGAATAATGTTGATAACTTTCTTTATTTTCTAAAATTACTAACACTTTTATCCACACAATCAACAAAAAAGTGTGAATATTTTATTAAGATTGGATTTGGTTTTTGTTTGGGTTGTGGATAAGTCGGGTGGGATGGGGTTGGACCTTTTGTTTGGTGGTGGATTCTTATCCTATTTGATTTGTAACTTACTGTGTTTTATTGGGTACTTACTCTGTCTCATAGGGCACTTATGCTTATGCTGGTTCATTCGACACTTACGAACACTTATTGGACCCTTACGCTGCTTCATTCGGCACTTACGACTACTTATTAGACCCTTATGCTGCTTCATTCGGCCCTTACGAACACTTATTCGACCCTTATGCTGCTTCATTCGACACTTACGAACACTTATTAGACCCTTACGCTGCTTCA
>JBOFGC010000240.1:0-2679 GCA_051648945.1 Bacilli bacterium | reverse complement strand
TACACCTAATTCCAAATGCTCACTCTCTCTTGCTTTCATCAAAACGTCACCCAGTTCATTCAGAAACGCTTCCATCTGGCTGTACGATATGTAATGTTTACGAACAATAAATTTCCGCACAATGTTGTCAATAACCATTTTACATACTTTCATTTCACTTTCGTATGTTCCGCTTGAGAACCTTAAAATGAGGGTATCTTCTAACGCTTCATTTTTTTGTGCCATTTCTAAAATAACCTTGATCAATTCTTCTTTTGTTCGATTTTGTAGGATGTCGTTAAGATCTTGTTCTTTTTCGATTACTCCCGTCATGTTCTCTATGTCCTCACATAGCTGTAACAACGCCGCTACTTGATGCTTACATATTGGTCCATAAGTATAGGGACAATCACACGTTGTAAAAACGATTTCGCCAACCTCATCTAATTTCACAACAACCTCATATTCGTAACTACCTTCAATTTGAAAAATGTATTCATTTTTTCTATTCATTTCGAAATCAATGATGCATCCACTATGAAAACAATCAACCCCTCTTCCTACAATCGTTCGATCGACATATTGTTGAAAGTTACTAATATTCATATACACATTCCCCTCTTCGCTTTTAATGTTACCCAAATATATTTTTAGTTTACTTCCTTCTAAGTTCTTCTAAAAAAGCCGGTCGATGTGTATAGCGCAGACACATATCATTCTCTACCTCATCGGCTCGCTCGTTCCCCACTACTTCACGCAAACGCTGAATCAAGTTGCAGACATTCCGATACTCCGTTCTATTTTTCGCTATACATGCTTCTTCATGAATATACCTTTCATACAATTCCAGCGTTTCTTGCTCATATTTTTCCACTAAGGTACCTGCAAAATCTACAATTTTAGCCGGATTTTTTTTTGTATATATCAACAGTGCGTCATAGTCTTTTTCTTGCAAAATTAACTGCCGATACGTATTCTCAGCGGATGGGCCCTTATTCACTAAGTCTTGTTTTAACTCCAGATAATACGTTTCTCGATACTCTCGACTTAAATCTCTAAAATCATCATAATACGAAAAATATCCAGCCAAAATAAATTCCTTTGCCAATTCTCTTTGCTGATTCACTAAACCTGAGCCACTGTAGCTTTCATATCGCAATCGCTTCCACTTTGACACTAAACGATTTTTTTTGAAGTCCTGTGCTTCCCCTTCAATCGCGCATGCAATGCCTTCATCAAACTTCTTTTCTTGGAAATATTTTCGAATGAGTTGTTCTCTAAATAATTCATAGTTCACATACATATTGAGAAAAGCAAAAACTTCTATTTCCGTTTCGTACGATTGCAGTAGCGAATAATGTAGTTTCAACAATCGCTCTACATTACGTTTTTTGTATGCATTTGTCTGAATCAGTTCGTCAATTTTGATTATAAAGCGTGCTCTCAATGCTTCAATATCCGCAAAATCCGAACAGCGTGTTAAAAGTTCAATTTGATACTCTTCTCGCCTAGTAAACACATCGGTTTCACTATGTTCGACTAAAGTGTTGAACAATCGCGTTCTCGTTTCAACGTCCAATTCAACTCCGTCTATTAAAATTCTCAAAACATACCGAAACACATCCGACACTACACATTCCATCTCATACTCTGATTCCGTATACGCCAGCATTTCGATACATTCTGTAAGTACACATAGAACAATTTCTAGCGCATGTTCTATATTTTCCGAAGCACCCGCACGCTCTACTAGTGCGATTAATTCCGTTGCATAGTTGTATACTTTTTTTGACGGTATTACGCCTACTCTATCGCGATATTTTGCAGAAATCACCTGTATTTGTTTTTCATACATTTTCAACTTTTCATCTTCTTTTTTCATGCATGTACCTAACTTTCTAAGAAACTCGTCTGCAATGCTTGTTTTTGCTTTTTTTCAATCGCAGCTAAAAAAGGAATCTCCTCTTTACTACAAAATGAAATCGCCGTGCCCTTTTTGCCTGCTCGTCCCGTTCGTCCAATCCGATGAATATACGTCTCCGGTACGTTCGGAATGTTTACATTCACGACATGTGATAATTTTTCAATATCAATGCCCCTAGCTGCTACATCTGTCGCAATTAGCACTTTGATTTCACCATCTTTAAACATCTGTAGCGCTCTTTGTCGCTGTGTTTGGCTTTTGTCACCGTGAATCGCCTTGTTTCTAATATTCGCTATGTTAATCGCCTTACTTACTTTGTCCGCTCGGCTTTTCGTTCTTACAAAGACGAGCACTGATTCATACGTATTCTCTTTTAACCAAGCAATCAGTGCCGCTGTTTTATCTGGTTCTTCTATAGAATAGACGTATTGCGTAATCTCTACTTTATCTGCGTTATTTACTTCTGCATTAATTTTCACTGGATTTTTTAATATGCCGTTCACTAGTTTCGTAATTACTTTTGGCATTGTCGCTGAAAACACCAAATTCTGTCTTGATTTTGGCAGTTTTTCTATTATACTTTTCACTGTTTTCAGCATCGCAACATCCAACATTTGATCGACTTCATCAAGAACAAACATCTCAATTTTATCCAAAGAAAGATGCCCATGTTCGATAAATTCAAAAAGGCGCCCAGGTGTTGACACGAGTACATCTGGTTCTCTTTTTATCACTTTAATATGGCGTTTCGGTGTGATTCCGCCAAACATCACCCC
>JBOFGC010000239.1:0-3113 GCA_051648945.1 Bacilli bacterium | reverse complement strand
TTTTATTTGCACTGTCGATATAACCTGGTAAGCTTGCTCCCACACCAATTACACTGTACTGCTCCACACTCCACGTAATAACTTCTTGTAATTGAGATGCAAAAAATGCTTTATCTGTAGTGGGTGTTGGAAATTGGTCCTTATGTAGAAAACGGCCTTCATCATTTAATACGCCCCACTTTACTGCTGTACCACCGATATCAAGGGCAAAGTAGTTTGTCATGTACGTCTCTCCTTAGTTAACCTAATGGAATGTTCTTATGTTCGCCGCGTTGAAATGTAACGATTGAATCATAACCAACACTTTTCGCAAGAGCGATGGCTTTGTCGTATTCATACCCAACGTGTTCAGGTTCGTGCGCATCCGAACTTAATACAATACGAACCCCTTTATTCTTACACATTTGTAATAAATCCTTATCTGGATACAACTCACCAACTGGTTTACGTAACCCTGCTGTACTAATTTCAACACACGTTTTTGAATTTTTTAACGCATCCGTTACTCTGTCGTATTGCTCAAGTAGAAACTCTTTATTGTCTGGCACATATTTAAAAATTTTCACTAAGTCAATATGACCAACAATATCAAACAAATCACTCTCTGCAAGCGTAATAATCTGATCATAATAGCCGCGATATACTTCATATAAATCCCGTTTATCCCACTCGTGACGATATTCTGCTAAATCAATTCCAAAGTCGCCAACCCAGTGAACAGAACCAATTACATAATCAAAATCATAGCTTTTAATAAACTTTTCCATTTCAGCATGTTTTCCAGGTGTATAGTCCATTTCGATTGAGTAGCGAATGTCTACACCTTTTTCCCAAGCTTGACGAAAAAGAATTTCGTACTCTTTCATATGCCAGAAGCGGCGTGGATTTACCCATTCATTTTGTAAAATGTCTGCTGTTTCATAAAAATGGTACGCATGCTCACTCATACCAAAATGTTCAATTCCTTTTTTCTTCGCTTCGTTTACAAATTCCATCATATAATCGAGCGATAACGTTCCTTTTTCAAGGTGATTGTGCCAATCTGTTAACATGTTTTCTCCCCCTCTAGCGTTTCATAACTTTATTATAGCAAGAAACAACTATCGGTCTACCCTTAACAGTGAATATTCTGAAGTTATCGAACTTTTAATTGTTGATCGGGATAAATAAAATCAGTACTGAGCGCATTTTCTTTTTTTAAAAGTGCCACATGGGTCTTATACTTTTTGGCAATCTGAGTTAGCGTGTCCCCTTTTTCTACTGTGTGAAAAACAGGAATTACTTTCTGTTCATCGATATAATGTAACGGATTAACAGCAAGTGTTTTCTCCACATTCCACTCTCCACGATGCATTTCAAAATGCAAATGTGCACCAAACGAATGACCGGTATTCCCAACTTTTCCGATTTTTTCTCCTTGAGATACGGTGACTCCTTCTTCAACGCAACGTGTAGTTAAATGTGCATAGACTGTTTCAAAACCAGTCGGATGTTTTATAAACACAACGTTTCCATACGACGCAGAGTAATACGACTTACTCACAACACCTTTTGAAACTGCGACAACTGTCGTTCCTGTCGGTGCTGCGATATCAATTCCATAATGTTTTCCTCCGCGCGTTCCAAATGTGTCCGTTAACTTTCCCTTTACTGGCCAAACCCACGTACTTGCTTGAACATACGTTGGCAGACAGTGTAGTAGTGTGTATACAAGGACAAAAAACAGTACTTGACTACACCTTTTCCTATCAAACATACAACAACCTCCACAAACTAAAATCACGATAATTAGTGTGTGGAGGTACGATTATTTTATTCAATTTTTATTTAAAAACTTTTCCACCACGATCATATTCCACGTCGTGACACCCTTTTTTCATATTTACAAACCGAGCAGCAGCAAACAAATAATCACTCAGACGATTTAAATAGGCTAATACGAGCGGATTATTGTGATACTGTTCGAACGATTGCGCCGTTAATCGTTCCGCACGTCGTACAATCGTACGTAAAACATGTAAATCTGCTGCAACCGGATGTCCTCCTGGTAGTATAAAACGTTCTAACGGCGGACATAATTCTGTATATACATCTGTTTGTTTTTCAAGTGTAGTCACACTTTCTTGTTGCATCTGATAACGTCGCTCTGTAGTTGCTTGCGCTAAATCTCCGCCACAATCAAATAACTCGTGGGCAATAATGAGCAATTCATTTTTTAAGGATTGAAGCTCCGAATCGTCTCCAATTTTTGCAACAACAACACCTAGCCAGCTGTTCGCTTCATCGGTTGTGCCATATGCCTCAACGCGAATGTCCCATTTTGTCGTACGTTCACCAACAAGTGATGTTTTTCCTTTATCGCCTGTTCTCGTATAAAGTTTCATTTTAATTTCCCCTAACTATATTTTTTTCGTCGCTCTTTGTACATGATGTAGGCAAAAATAGGTGCACCTACAAAAGATGTGACAACACCAATTGGCAATTCAAGCGGTGCTGCGATGCTTCGACTTATAATATCCGTCCAGACGAGAGCACCTCCTCCTATAATTGTACAAAGAACAAAGGTTTGACGTACATTCGGCCCTATCAACATTCTTACTGCATGGGGAATAACCAAGCCAACAAAAGCAATACTTCCACTTACACTAACACTTGCCCCCGTTAATAGTGCTGCCACAATTAGCACACTATATTTCACTACTTTTACGTTTACGCCTAAGTAGTGCGCACGTTCTTCACCTAGAGCAAGCGCTTGAATTTGTGGTGCCAAAAACAGTAACAGTAAAAATCCAAGTATAAAAAATGGTAAAAGTAACCATACATGGTCCATACTTCGATAACTGACACTGCCAAGTAACCAACTAACGATACTCTTCAATTCATCATCACTAAATGCCATGATTAAACTCAATACACTTCCTAAAAATGACCCCAATATTACGCCACTTAAGATAAGAGTTTCAATTCGCAACATTCTGTCTACCATTCGAACAAAGAAAAGTAAAAAGAAAATGGTTCCCATCGCACAAAGTACGCTCACAACAGGTAACGTGAAATTCCCTAAAAACGGTAAACTTACTCCCCAATAAAGAACACTTACCGCACCAACACTT
>JBOFGC010000238.1:0-3409 GCA_051648945.1 Bacilli bacterium | reverse complement strand
TCTACTGCTTTATCGATACGTTCTACCCTTTTATCGATATCTTCTACCGCTTTATCGATATGTTCCTACCGTTTATCGATACGTTCTACCCTTTTATCGATATGTTCTTACCTTTTATCTATATCTTCTACTACTTTATCGATATGTTCCTACTGTTTATCGATACGTTCTACCCTTTTATCGATATCTTTTCTCGCTTTTGGAGTAGACATCAACTACATCAAAGGAGATATCACCTCCCAATGATTACTAAATCTTCACAACAAAAAAAAACAAGCACAACGCTTTCACGTTACGCTTGTTTTCCCTCAAACAAATCAATGTGTATGTGCATTTACATTATCATGATCCACATGTTGATGTAGACTTGCATTTAAGCCACTCGCAATAATATGTGCCGTATCTTCTATAAAAACATCTACCTCTTTTGGTGTTACCATCACATTATGACCAAGAGGCGCAAGCACTTCGTGGATTAGTTTACGTTTTTCAGCATCTTCTAGATTGCCAATCGCCCCTAGAAAAGTTTGACGTGTCGGAGCGTCTGGTAAATCTTCGTCTGTTAACACACGCTTTTCTCCAAAAGTCATTCCAGCTGGTGTTAACGCTCTCGATGGTTTATTGGCATCTTTCATTTCTCTACCAAAATGCTTAAGAATGAAGTCAATCGTATCGCTCGTAATTGTTGCGGCATCTACAACAGTAGGCACGCCAATTGCAATGACAGGGATCCCCAAACTTTCAAGATTGAGTGCCTTTCTATTGTTTCCAACACCTGCACCAGGTTGAATTCCAGCATCAGAAAGTTGAATGGTCGCATTTAAACGTTCAAGGTTGCGTGCAGCGAGTGCATCGACAGCAATAATAAAATCTGGTTTTGTCTGTTTAACTACACTTGAAATAATATCGCTCGTCTCCATACCAGTTGTACCCATTACCCCCGGAGAAAGTGCACTCACACGGCGGTAGCCAGGCGTTACATTTTCTGGTTGCAACAAAAAGAGATGATTTGTGATAAGAAGTTCATCTACAACAAGCGGTCCAAGTGCATCTGGCGTAACACTTCGATTTCCAAGTCCTACTACCAGTGCGTGTGCATCCTTTGAAATCTTATTTTGTAACAATAAATTAGCAAATTCTTTCGCGAAAACTTCTTCTACTTTTTGTTGCGCATCAGAGTCGCCGGTCCGAATTCCTTGTGCTGTAATCGTTATGTAATTTCCTGCTGGCTTTCCAATTAATTCCATTCCTTCTGCTGTAATACTCACTACAGAAATATGTATACCATCAACTGTTCGTTCTTTACTAATTATCCCTTTGAGTTCTCCGCCAGAAACAACATCTGCTTTTGCTTCATCTACTAAATCAGTCCGAACAGCGTACTTACTAAGATCTAAATTTGCTTTATTCATCACTTTTCCTCCATAAAAAGATGGCATTTTTCTAGCGATAGTTTAAGCAATCAAAGACCATGCTATTCTTTAAAAAAATGTAGTTGCACATTTATCGTAGGTTATGTATAATATTGTTTGTTCATTAAAAGTTTCGCTACATGCAAAACTTATTAGGAGGTGAACCCTATGCCAAACATTAAATCAGCAATCAAGCGTGCGAAAACAAGCCGTGCTAAACGTGCTCACAACGCATCTTTAAAAAGTGAAATGCGTACAGCTGTAAAAACTTTAGAAGCGTTTATCGCATCTAACGAACTTGATAAAGCAAAAGAACAGTTTGTTGTTGCTACTAAGAAATTAGACAAAGCAGCTACAAAAGGTCTTATCCACAAAAATGCTGCTGCTCGTCAAAAATCACGCCTAGCGCAAAAATTAAACAGCGTAACTACAGCATAAATAGTAAAAACGATCCCTATACTATAGGCGATCGTTTTTTGCTTTTTATAGAAAAACGCCAAGTACTATCAATCGCCTCATAAGACAATAAGAAGTACCTGACGTACAATCATTTCTAATTGAAACTCTCTAAAATAAAATGCTCAAGTCGCTCTACTGGTGGCATATACCTCATCTTCATATCAATTTCCGCTTCACTTAGTAAATTACGTAATTGTTCAATTCGTTCTACGGAACAATGACGTAACTCACCAATAGCCATTTTCACAGCATATGGATGGCGTCCAACTTGTTTAGCAATGTCTCCCGATGGTACCCCAAGCTTCATGTAAACACCGACATCATAATAAAAACGCAACTGTGACATAAGAAATGCCAATAACGCTAATGGATTTTCACCATTTTTTATTAATTGTCGATACGTACGTAGTACATCTTCACGTCGATTGTTAATAAGCAAAGAAAAGAGTGGGAAAATAACTAAATCGGTCGATGGTGCGACTAAAGTTTTCGCATCCGCCTCCGTAATATCTTGCCCCTCCGTATAAAGAATGAGTTTTTGCAATTCATTGTCGAGCAAATTCATATGATTACCAATATAATCAATCATCACACGTCGCGCTTTTGGATCCACAGTCACTCCGTAGTGTTTGGCACGCTCTACTAACCATCCTTCAATTTCATGGTCTTTCGGACGATTGCATTCATGCAGAGCCACATAATCATTTTTTTGCATACTCTTATATGTTGCTTTCCGTGCGTCTAGCTTCTCGTCATTCACAACGAGTACGAGTGTGTTCTCAAGGATTGGCATTGTAATATATTGAATTAATGCTTGTAAATGATGCTCGATGCGACTACTTGATTTACTGCTTAGAAAACTACAATTTTTTGCTACTACGAATTTATCGCCTGGAAACATACTTACGGTTTCTACTTCTAGAATAACTTCTTCGATGGATACCTCATCACAATCAAAATTGTGTAACTGCCAATCGTCATATTTTTTCCCTAAGCGGTCACGTTTAATTCCCTGTACTGTTTGCGCAATTAAAAATGGTTCGTTTCCATAGACGACATGAACGGGTTGTTTGTGTTTTGCTTTTTTCATAGACTTCACTTCTTTTTATCAATAGATTTTTTCCTCTCTATTGTAGACAAGCGACTTCGCAACTGTCAATATTATGTACACTAGAAGGTGCGATGCCACCTTCTAGAATCTATGTGAACGTTTGAAAAGATGTCCTAGGAGAATCATTTCAAACGAGTAAACCACATCTAAGTACAAACTAACCCTTTGCCATATCCAAACATCATTGAGAATTTCATTTAAAATCCAGTCTAATTCGTGATAAAATAATAGATTTTTCTGAATTTTTAATGTAAAATAATTCTTGATTACAAAGGGGGACTTGAGCATGAATCATTTTGAAAAAAACGTTCAATGTAAACGGAACGACGCAATTGATGCGGGGGTAGCTTTTGGCGTTTCTTTTGGTTTTTTCTTTACCATTTTCGCAATCGCAACGGTAATTAAATATGTCGCAAGCTAAAGCTGA
>JBOFGC010000237.1:0-6295 GCA_051648945.1 Bacilli bacterium | reverse complement strand
ATTTCCTACAAGGATTGTATGTTGTCCAAAGACTCCTGTTACACCGTGACCTGCTACCTCTTTTACTTCGTCAAATGCTACGGATTGTTTATAATCTTCTAAAAAAGTAACGACACTTTGTGCTATTGGATGATGTGTTTGGCTCTCAAGCGCTAAAATGTGCGCGTTGTAAGCTGGATCAATAAAAGTATGTGCAACAACATTTGGTTTTCCTTCTGTTATTGTACCTGTTTTATCAAACACAATGGCTGTTACGCCACTCGTCGTTTCGAGTATGTCCCCACCTTTATATAAAATACCAAGTTCCGCACCACGCCCTGTTCCTACCATGATTGAAGTTGGCGTCGCTAAACCGAGTGCACAAGGACATGCGATAACTAAGACAGCGATACACGTTTTCAGCGCCACATCGATGTCACCTGGTGAAAAGATGAAGTAGTACGCGATAAAAGTAAGTGCCGCTACAGCAACAACAATTGGTACAAATACACTAGAAATACGATCAGCAAAACGCTGTATCGGTGCTTTTTTTCCTTGTGCCTCTTGAACAATACGAATAATACCACTTAAAGCCGTATCACTGCCTACGCGTTCAGCACGAAGAACAAGTGGTGTGTAACCATTTACTGTTGCACCAATTACTTTATCGCCAACTTCTTTTTGTACGGGCAAACTTTCACCCGTTAACATTGACTCATCTACTGTTCCGCTACCGGAAATTACGACACTATCTGCTGGTATTTTCTCACCAGGTCTTACAAGAAGATGCATACCAACTGTAATCTCGTCGATTGAAACTGTTCGCTCTTGCTCCCCTTCAATTACCGTCGCTTCTTTTGCGCCTAATGAAAGTAAAGACTGAATCGCAGCCGTTGTTTTCCCTTTGGCCATATGTTCAAAATATTTCCCTAGCAGAACAAGCGTTATCAGTACAGCGCTCGTTTCAAAGTATAAATGAGCCATTTCTCCACGTGGTGTGACAATGGTTTCATATACGCTATAAAAGTATGCTGCACTCGTTCCTAAGACAACAAGGACATCCATATTGGCACTTTTATTCCGTAATGCAAGCCATGCACTACGGTAAAATGGTGCACCAATAATAAATTGGACAGGCGTTGCAAACAACATTTGAACCCAACCATCCATTAAGAACGAAGGTAAATACAAACCAAGATCCCATGGCAAATGAGCAATCATTGTATATAACAAAGGTAAGGATAGAAGTATACTTGCCAGCAAGCGGATTTTAAACCAATCTCGTTTACTTGATTCACCGTGTTGTTTTTTAGACGCAGCACTATAGCCAGTTTTTTTAATTACTGAAATAATATCTTCTTCTGAAAGGCTACCTTCTATATAAATAACTGTTGCTTCATTCGTCGTCAAATTTACCGTACAACGAACAACACCATCCATTTTCAAAACAGCTTTTTCGATACGTCCACTACACGTTGCACACGTCATTCCTTCAATTGAAAATGTGCTACTTGCGTCCTTCATATCGAACCCTATTTTTTGGATGCGCTGACGAATAGCAACGATTGTTTCATCTGTATCATTATAAGTAAGGTTCATTGTATTAAGCGCAACATTTACATTTGCACTGACCTGTTCGACTTTATTAAGAACTCGTTCAATTCTCCCTGCACATGCAGCACATGTCATACCCGTTATCGGTATATCTTTTTGCTTTTCCACTCTCCCCCACCTCTTTCTTTTCTATTTTGTAAAGCGTTGAATGACGTTCATCAACTCTGCAACGGCTTCTTCTTCATGTCCATTACGTACTGCTTTTTGCATACAATGTTCTGTATGACGTTGTAGGAGTGAAAATCCTACCTTTTTTAATGCCGCTTCTACTGCTAATATTTGTGTAATTGTATCAATACAATATCGGTCTTCTTCAATCATTCCCGCAATTCCTCGAACTTGCCCTTCTATACGTTTTAAACGCGTAATGAGCTGCTTCTTTTCTTCTTCCGTTCGAGGAATCATTCGTTCTTCATGACAATTTTCCATTTGTATCACCTCCTCTTATATACATAATAGGGGTATGGGGTATGTAAGTCAAGTGAAAAACTTTACTTATCGTCGAGGAGACTTCTCATCCCTTCTTTAGTCTCCCCTTCACATGCTCTTTATTCTCAACGAATTGAAAGATACGTATGTTCAATACGTTGTACTGAAAATCCCATCACGCGAAATACCGTCGCAATTATTGACCCAATAACAAGGCTCATAAACAGCGTACCCAATCCTGCATTACCACCAAGCAAAAATCCGATACAAAGTACAGAAACTTCAATACCACTTCGAACAACCCCAACACTTAACTTGCTTCTTTTAGCAATAGCAATCATAAGGCCATCGCGCGGGCCCGCTCCCCAACCAACGCCAAGATATAGTACCGAACCTATACCGATAATAACCATTCCGACCGTACATTGAATAACCCCAGTAACGATATTGTTAGCGCTCGGAATAATATTTACATATAGGATAAGATCCATGAACAGCCCAATGAACACAACATTACAAATCGTTCCCACTCCTATTCGCTCACCAAGCAACACATTTAAACAAACGATTATAAGACCACTTCCAATCGCCGCTCCACCAATTGATATTGGCAAAACATGACTTAATCCGTCATGAAAAACATCCCATGGACTAAATCCGATATTCCCTTGTATTGTCATTACGATGCCGAGTGAGAACAACATCAAACCACTAATTAATTGCACAATATTTTTCATCATAATGTTCTCCACACCTACTAAAAAATTTCTTCTTACTATAGCAACAACCGAAAGAAATTTCAAACTTTTCTACAAAAATAAAAAAAGCGCTAATTGCTTAGTCGCTTTTCTTCTCTATCATATTCGCTACAACAATATATCGTTCGGGCGCGTCCCCTATGAAATAAAAAGGATAACATGTTGTGAGTGTTAATGTTGCACGCGGCTTTGGTACAATGACTGTGCGATCATCAGCATCAACGATTCGCGTTTTACGTACGATGTATGTAAAACTCCCCGCTGTACTTTCTACGATGATTTCATCTCCTATTTCTAGTTCCCCTAGTCTACGAAACACAACGTCGCGATGTCCAGACAAGACCGAATTATCCTTCTCACCAGGAAGGACACTTTTTTCATAGTGACCGACACCTTTGGCAAGTTCTGGCTCGTCTGTTCCTTCATAAATCGGTAAACTCATTTCGATTTTCGGAATACGTAGTACACCAAATTGTTCTCCCTTTTCTGGGAGTTTTCTATAAAGTTTGGGTTTCACTTCTACTTTCGGTAGCTCTACTTTATCCGTTTTGTATAAATAGTAAGCATGCCCAAGTTTAAAAATGTTTGTACTCGAAAGATAAAGTCCAAATCCAATCACAGCGACAAAAATTAAACCTATATAAAAGCGGCGACGATTTCTCGTCGCACGCTCATTTCGCTTCGCTCTCATAAATTAGAAGAAACGTCTCCATGCAAGTACTGCTACTGCAACAATGCTCATACCTGCAAGTGCACCTGATGCATAGTCACCACTCGTATTTGGAAGTTTTCCACCATTTTCAGTTGATGGCTTTGAAGGTTTTGGCTTTACAGCATCAACAATATCTTCAAGATCACCTTTATCAAAGTTTAAATCTTTAATCATCATATCAAGAAGTAACTCTTTGTTACGGTTGTAGACTTCGATGATGAAAGTCGTGTTATCAACAGATTGAAGTTGAAGGGCTTCCGTCACATTTAAGTACGTACGCTTTCCGTTCTTTTCAATTGCAACGCGCACATCAATTTCTAATAAACGCTCTAATTCTTTGTAAAGTTTTGCATACGTAGCCATTTGTTCAGCTGTAAGCTCTAGGTTCTCTAAATCTTCAAGGCTTTCTACACCTTCCATAAGACCCATTTCAAATGCTAACAATTGCTCCATTAACACATCTAATTCATCCATGCGCTCTGGGCTGCGTTCAAATAGTGCGTCTAAATGTGCATACATGTTTTCGATTTCAGCTTGAGTGATACCATATTTTGCTAACTCAGCAAGCATTTCTTCCGTGAACATATCTTCATCGTCAAACTCTAAGTACATGTACACATCATCAACGAAATGGAATACATCCATTACATCTTGGCCTTCTTCAAGTTCGCCTGCGCGTACTAATTGGGCATTTAATTCTTCACGCGTTAATTCCATTTCTTCCAGTAAAAGAGCTAATTCAGCTTCCGTTAATGGCGCACCAAGGTATGACATTAAGTCTTCAACGTCTTCAAACTCTTCTAAACTCATATCCCATTCTACGTTAAGATATGTTTCTAATTCTGCTTCTGTCATGCGTGCATCAGATAAGAATTGTACGAATTCTTTTCCTGCTGGTTTTGCGTATGCAACTGTTGACATTGTCGAAATAAATAGGACAAATACGGATAAAATTGCTAATAGTTTTTTCAAAGTCTAGTCTCCTGTTCGTATATATAGTTCAGATATTATTATACTAGAAAAATAAAGTTTTTTCTATATCTATGTAATATATTGAATATTATTGTTTTTCTATGGAAATAACTGATTCTCGCGTATGTTTGTGTAGAGCTGGGGTAATGCGCCAGGCAACTCCGCGTGCCTTTCGGGGCGGCCGTGAGCCTGATTCCGCGGGAGTCTCCGTTGCCTGTCTCCGTACCCTTCAACGATGTGTTCGTGATCGCGTTAAAACTTTTCATCCGTGGGTTGTGAAAAAGATTCGCTCGCGTTTCATGTGTATGTTCTATGGAAACGAATACTTGTATGGTGGTCGTGTTATGTTTATGCATGTTTGCAGGGCAAAAAGAGGATCTTTTCCTTGGAAAAGACCCTCTTTTTATTAGTCTAGATTTTTTTGTTTGTGTATTTGTTTTAGTTTGTCTGCTACACCTGTTCCTTTTCGCAACTCGGGTGAAACGTCAAAAGCAATTTCCATTGTAGAACGCATGGCATTTTTAATATCGAAAGCTGCATTGCTTATGCACCAACTTGTGATGATGCCGAATGTTTGCATTTTATATGTCCATAGGAGTTCTACTGCATCTGCTTTATTTCGGATTTGTCCTGTATTTTGTCCGTTTTCTACGATGGCAATCTCGGTTCGCAGTAAGTCTTTTTGTAGTTCTGATTTTGAAAACGTGCCAATGTCGCGCGTTATGTTTGCTACGAGAATACGTTTGGCAATTTCAATGCCAATTTCTTCAAAAAATTCGATTCCTGGTTCTGCTAGTTTCCAGAACTGTTCAACACAATTTGGCGCCGTTAGTATATCTGATAAATTTGCAACACTTATGTCTCTCGGAATTGTATAAAACTGGATGAGTAAATCATCCTTCGAAGAAAAATGATAATAGAAGGTGTGTTTTGAAATACCAGATGCTTTGCAAATGTCGTTTAGGGTAACGCTATCAAAACCATGTTGCTTAATGAGTTGTAGAGCGACAGATAAGATGCGTTTTTTAGTATCGTTCTCTTTTTGAGTCAATCTGTGTACTCCTTCCGTACTAATTCTTATTAGATAGATTATCATAAAAATTTTACACGTACAAACCTTAATTACAGAATTGACATATTTATATTACCACGGTAATATAAATTCTATCATTGAGAGTAAATAATGGAAAGAGGATGCAACTATGTTTAAATTAATTAGATATTTAAAACCGTACATAACATCGGTTTTATTTATTATTTCACTGCTCGTAGTGCAAGCAGTTTGTGACTTGTCGCTTCCTGATTATATGTCGAACATTGTCAATGTCGGCATTCAGCAAAATGGAATTGATGAACAAACACCAACTGTCATTCGAGAGAAAGAATTACAACAGATTCAACTATTTATGGATGAAAAAGAACGAAACACTGTTACAAATGCTTATGAAACAGTAAGCAAAACAGACGAAAACATTGAGAAATATCCACTTTTGGAGAAAGAAGCACTCTTAATGTTAAAGGAAACAAATGAGAAAGAGCAAACAACGCTTGATGGGATATTTTCTAACGCTCTACTCATCGATACTTTTATAAAAGAAAAAGGTGTACCTGGATTGCCTGAAGGTGTTGAAATTTCTCAACTGCCAGAAAGCGATCGCATGCAACTTGTCTCTGAAATGAAAAAGAACACGTCGGAGCTTACAGACAGTGTAAAAAAACAAATGAATGTCATGGTCGTCCAACAAGAATATGATGCAATTGGAATTGACACTTCAACGCTACAGCGTAATTACATCTTCATGGAAGGTGCAAAAATGCTAGGCATTGCACT
>JBOFGC010000236.1:0-1831 GCA_051648945.1 Bacilli bacterium | reverse complement strand
CAGAACGTGCAAATGGCGTTGGTGCAGTTTATGTGGAAAACCAGAGTCTAATTGGTTATGCCCCATTTGATAATCCGGAGATTGCATTTGCAGTTGTTGTGCCTTGGAGTGAACATACAAAAGCCTATAAAGCGAACATGACAATCGGACAACGTGCGCTCAATAAGTACTTTGAGTTAAAAGAAAATACAAATTCATCCAATTCAAAAGAAAAAGATGTGTCTGAAGAAGAGTAAATCGAAAAGATTTGCTCTTTTTTTGTCGAATTTACACTAAATTTACATTCTCTTAAAACTAATTTAATATTTGTCTAGCATAATAGGACTTGTTCAAGAAAACATACCATATTAGGGGGACATAAAAAACATGAACAAATTAATGCGCGTTTCATTTGCGGCAGCAGCATCAGGATTCTTACTATTTTCAGCTGCGTGTGGAACAACTAAGGATGAAGGTAAAGATAAAGAAGCATTAACTGGTGAAGTGAGAATTGATGGTTCATCTACAGTATTTCCGATTATGGAAGCAGTATCAGAAGAATTTTCAGCATCGTATCCTGATGTAAAAGCACCAATAGGAAAATCAGGAACGGGTGGCGGTTTCAAAAAGTTTGTGAAAAGTGAAACAGACTTATCCAATGCATCACGTGAAATCAAAGAAGAAGAAGCAAAATTAGCTGAAGAAAACGGCATTACGTATAAAAAATTAGAAGTAGCATTTGATGGCATTACAATTGTTGTAAATAAGGAAAACGATTGGGCAAAAGACTTAACAGTTGAAGAACTTTCGAAGATTTGGATTGAAGATGGTACAGAAAAGAAATGGTCAGACATTCGTCCAGAGTGGCCAAATGAAAAAATTAAACATTTCTCACCTGGTCAAGATTCAGGGACGTATGATTATTTTGATGAAGTAATTCTTGATGAACAACCATTGGCGAAAAAAGCAACAAAATCAGAAGAAGATAACGTCCTTGTAACAGGCGTACAAAGTGATAAATACGCAATCGGCTTTTTCGGTTATTCGTACTATGAAGAAAACCAAGATAAATTAACAGCAGTAACAGTAAATGGTGTAGCACCATCAGTAGAGACGATAAAAGATGGTTCATACGCACCGCTATCACGCCCATTGTTCGTATATGTGAACGAAGGAGCATTAAAAGAGAAACCACAAGTTAAAGCGTATGTACAGTTCATGCTTGAAAATGCAGGCGCGCTTGTAGGAGAAACAGGTTATGTTGCGCTACCAGAAGAAAAATATACAGAGCAACTTGACTGGTTAAATGGTTTGAAATAATTTGGATGATTTGGATGAAATAGAGTATACGAGGAGAGGGGAAACTTCTTCTCCTCTACTTTATACTTAAACGGGGGTTTATTTCTATGAGTAACACAGTTACGAAGGAAAATAAATCAACAGTACGCGAGCTTTTAGCTAAACGAATGGAGTCGAACAAATCACGTTCATTTACATTCGAAAAAATCGTACCAGTTGTTTTATTTTTATTGGCATCAGTTTCGATCTTAACGACAGTGGGGATTATTTTTACACTTATTTTTGAAACATTCGAGTTTTTTAGAAGAGTACCTTTTATTGATTTTATTACAGGCACAGAATGGTATCCATTTTTTGAAGCGGATGCTAAGTTTGGCATATGGCCACTATTTGCTGGGACAATGCTTGTAACAGTGATTTCACTTATTGTTGCACTACCAATTGGTTTAGGTATTGCTATCTATTTGAGTGAGTATGCGTCAGAGCGTGCGCGTCGTACATTAAAACCGATTCTTGAAGTGTTAGCAGGAATTCCGACGATTGTATACGGATT
>JBOFGC010000235.1:0-2476 GCA_051648945.1 Bacilli bacterium | reverse complement strand
TTGCCGATATCATGAAGAAGTCCCATTTGACCGAGCAGTGCAACATCGGTTTCAGGTAGACGTAGCAGTCGTCCGATGAAAGCTGCGATAAGTCCGACATTCACTGAATGTCGAAACGTGTAATCATCTAAATCTTTTAGTGTGTATACAACGTCTAGCGACTGTTTTAATTCGATCATTCCTGAGAGTAAATCAGAAAATGACTCTGTTAGATTTTTATATAGTTTTTGTTCGATTTTTCGATGTCTTACTTCTTCAAAGCAACTTTTTACTAAATCAAAGGCCTGTTCATAGTTCTCGATCACTTTGAAAGCTCGCTGTTGCTGACGATGTTGAAGTAATTTATCAAAAATTTGTATGGAGTGTTTCCGGATTGTTTGAATGTTTGATTCTGTAATTAAGGTGTCGCGTTTTACGATTAACACGCCTTCTGCATTCACTAAATCAACAGGGAGAAACTTTCCAACTTGCAATAATTCATCCACTTTTGTTTGCACGAACAGCACCTTCTTCCCAATATTGTAATATTTATATATACACGCACACTTACTTTTTTGATAAGTTTAATTTATCTGACAAATGAAAGGAAGAGTCTAACGGCACATTTTATGGAAATTCCCTCACCATGTTCACAAATTATCCTAAAAAAGTATTAATTTAACTAAAAAGGAGGCGCCTCTACATGCCTTATGCAATGATTCATCGCAAGGAAGTTCCCGAGCTTAATATTTTGCGGGCTTTTGCCTTTTTGGCAGTCGTTTTGCAAAGTGCACTGAGCATTTCTAACAATTTAGCGCACGCGCAAGTTGCAGACACCATCATTATCGGAATGTTATACGATTCAGCTAAATTTAGTGCACCTGTGTTCATTTTTCTAACGGGTTACGGCATTATCACGAATGGTACGCGTCTGCATGAGTATGCTCATTACCTCACACACAAAGGCAAAGAAATTCTTATCCCTTATCTCTTTTGGTCTCTTATTTATTTTATTCTTCTTGGCGCTGGTGTACGGGAATTTGGTTGGAAACTTATCGCTGGAGAAGCTGCACCACATATGTGGTACGTTGTCATGGTTTTTCAATTTCATTTACTTGCACCGTTGTTTCTATTTCTTTTTCGTCTAAGTGAGCAATATGTTACAACACGTATGCGGCTTGCCGGTGTCATGGCTTTCGTTGCCGGGCTCTATAGTTGGCTTTTATGGATGAGTTCGACGTACATCTATGACGGCCGCCCCCTCACTTCTATAGAAAACGCGCTGTACATTGACCGCACATTTTTTGCGTATGCGTTCTATTTCGTTCTTGGCGGTGTGCTTGCAAAGTCGATGCGCAGTTTTCGAACGTTCGCAATGCGTATGATTCCGCTCAATTCCTTTTTGTTTTTTTGTATGTACTTTTATGTGAATTATCAACTGTTTAATGCGAATGACATTAACGAATTAAATTTAAAAGTGTCTACTTATTTAAAACCATCAATGTTTCTGTATGTTGTCAGTTTATTGCTACTGCTCTACACTCTCTCGATGCTCATCGCAAACACGCGCACTTGGTTTGGCGTTGTACTGTATTGGATTAGTGAATATACGTACACTGCGTATTTGTCACATTTTGCAGTCGTTCTCCTTGCACACAAAACGTTCGTTGCGTTCGCTATCGTATTAAACCCTGTCGTATATGCCATTTGCCTCTTTTTTATCGGAACGATTGGGAGTGTTGGCATCAGCTGGTTTCTCAGCGAAAGCAAGAAATCGTTCACTTCTATCTCTATGTAGGCTACCTATAAATAGGTAGCTTTTTTTAGTAAAAACCTGGGTAGTAGCCGCCATAATATGGTTGGCCGTAACCATAGCCATAGCCATACGGATGCCCAAATCCGCCACCCGCTAATCCTCCTACAAGTAACCCTGTCGTTAATCCTCCAAAAAACGGAAAGAATCCGAAACGGTTATAACGATTGTAACAACGTCTCATGTTTTCCCCTACCTTTCTTTATCTGTACTTATGTATACGCATTTTAGGTAAAATGTGTATAGACAAGAGCCCACGTGCTTCACTTTTCCTATTGACACTTTTCGACAGCCTGTGACAAAATTAAGGTAGAAAATCAACAACGGACGAAACAACGTTAGGGAGGATAAAATGTTGCGAACACTACTACTTTGTGGCGTGTTACTCATGTTCGGGTGCAGCGCAATGACGACTGTTCTTGCAAAGGACGAAATTTTCGCGGCATACGCTGTGAGTATGAACGCCGAAACAGGCGAAATTCTTTTTGAAAAAGACGCACAAATGCAAGCGTTTCCCGCTAGTATTACGAAAGTGATGACCGCTCTTCTTTTAGTAGAAAACCTTACTGAAGAGGATGAAATTACAATTACGAAAGAAGCTACATTCCTCGACAAAAGTAATTGGCAAATCGAATTTGTCGAAGGTGAAACGCTAACACGCAATGAAGCGTTGCGCGCACTCAT